>NZ_JBFEGI010000011.1:0-123393 GCF_047228905.1 Sporosarcina sp. 179-K 3D1 HS | reverse complement strand
ACTGGTAGGAGGGATTGTGGCTGGAAACTGTTCAGTTCTATCGAGCAAAAACTGTCCATTTTAGTTTAGCAGTTACACTTTTCCAATAAACTGCAATCTTTTATCTATTATTCGTTGTATCTGTACACAACGCCAAACATATAACCCTGATGTTCCTGGATTAAACAATTGTGTATAAGGTTCTTTTTCAATACTTTCCCATAGTCTACCGATTTCCCGTTTAAGTTGAACTACTAAGCTGACACTTTTGGAGGCACAAGCCAATGCAGTGGTGCTTTCCACTAAATCAAACGCATTTTCTTCGCTAGTTGTTGTTTCTGAACGCATTATAAAGTATGTAATTCCATCAATTGCCAACTCCGTCTGTATTCTATATTGTTGGGGATCCAAGGATACAAAATCTCTATTTTCAATTTTGTTTTGTTTATTATTATTCTTCGTTATGTTCTTACCAAATTCATCTTCGCTATTATCTAAAGATATTATTCTTAGTAAAACGTGAACATTTTTCAAATGATCCATTGTTTCCTCGTTACTTCCAAACTTTCCGATTGTCCCGACAGTTTGTGCGCCGTTAACAATACTAATGTCTTCACAATCAAAATAACCGAAGGCGTTGTCTCCTCCACCTACCATTGCTTTTCTAATATTTTTGCTAACAATTGTTATGCCATTATTAAAGTACCAAAATTTTTCTGGTTCATTTTCTATGGTATTTTTTATTTCTTTATTTATATCGGTCTCTCCAATAAGTTCTCTTAGATTCTTTGAAAACAACCTTTTATTATACGAATTCCACCAAGTAGCAATTTCATACCCGTTCACTTGTCCATAATATGCTTCCTGGGGTTCTGATTTTCTTCCCCATTCTTTTAATCCAATTGTTAAATTAATTGGGTCTCCTGTGATCCCAACCCTTAAAGATTCATGTAATCTTGTCTGGTTTAGAATGGTTACTGTGCATACCTCACTCGCATCATTTACCTCATTTAAAAAGTCATCGATATCTCTTTTTGAATGGTCGGAGAAGTTAATTCCTGTATAGACAAGAATTATTTCGAATTTTGTTTGAGCATCAAACATCGCTGTCGTTATTTTGTCTCTCATTCTATTAACTTTTTCATTAAAGTTTTCAAATCTCAAGTTAAATAAATGTTTTACACCCGTTAAGAACTTTTTCACATCACCATTTGAAGGTTCAGAATTTCCATTATGTATCCATTTTGATTGTACGATATATAAAGTCTTATTTCTTTCATCATAATATATTGCATCAATTCCGTTATCATCATGTCCATCTGTTATTGCTTTACCAGCTACTTCAGCATTTACTTGCGCCAAATAGTGAATTGCATATGCTGTTAAACTTCTTGTTAAAAAAAAATTCTCTTTTAAATCATGATTAGCCTGATCTACATCTGATAAATCAATTATCCCATCAAATAATCTTTTTATATATTCCTTAATTTGATTAACATGAATTATGCTCATCAATATCCCCCATTACTTTCAATTATTCTTGCACAAATCATCCATCATACGTCATATCGATATCCTTTGATAAAAAGCTGCTCTATATCACATATAGATAATAAAATCATGCTAATAGAGCAGCAGCCTTGTTATAAGATCGCATTGGGTTAGAAATTTATTTTATTCTTTATGGATACAATTTCTCCAGTAATTTATTAATAATTTTTTCCCCCCTATGAACAACAAATTTATATACCTCTTCTTTAGTATCTTCATGCTGCGTATCAATCAAGCCCTCTAAAATATTTATTCCATTTTCATCGGGATAACAAGCAAAATTTATATACGACGGATCAATACTTTCTCCTGAACTAATTTGGTTATATAAATTCAATTCCTTTTTCGACCGATTAAGGCTTGAATCCAAGTACATACAATTCCCAAGTGTACCCATAGGCAAGTTAAGCCTCTTGTATATATCTTTCACCTTACTTCGAGCTATTAAATGTTCATGATCATAATTTCTTCCTATTTTTAAACCATTATTATTTTGATCAAGATTATAAAAAACCGTGATTAGCATCTTTGAATTATCATCAAACTGAATACTTGGGTTTGATACTCTCTCCTGCCACCATATCGAAATGGCATCTTTTAATTCACGTTGGGTAGGCTTATTTATATAACTTTTTGATTGATCTAAGTAATACTGATTTAACCTTGAATCTCCAGCATTTCCCCAATTTCCGTAAACAGCATCAAAAACATAATGATAAATAAGGTTTTCAATCGTTTTTGAATAGGCAATATTTCCGCCACCAGAGCGATCAATAATACTATTATCATTTGTAATTGCGAAGTATCTTGACCATAAATCGGCAAAGTAGGATAAAAACTTAAAATTAGTTATTTTTTTGTTTTCGTATCGCTCTTCTTGACTTGGTATTTTTAAATACTTTACAAAATGAGCATTTATATGCGAAAAAATTCTAAGGACAGTATTTATCAAATCATTTAAAAACTTTGCGTCTTGTAAACGTGAAATATATTTTTCGATACTGTATAGCTTTTTGTTATCGATAGCAAAAATAATTCCCATAGTCGAATAACCAATTTCATTAGCCAAATCTTCCAAACTCTCTTCTTTCTTTTCCTTGAAAAAAACTGGACTTTGTTTAATAATCAATTTTCCTAACGCATAGCAAAGTTCCGATAAATTTATCTCTTTTTCTTCACGTAATTTTTCAGGAGAGAAATCCTCAATTTTAATATCACGTTGATTGTTTAATAGCTCATATCTTTTAATAATCTCTTCCAGGACTTCTTTGTTATATTTCATATCATTTAAGATTATTGTATTTCTATACCATTGTGCAGCAAACACCTGGTACTTAGTTAGTTTTTTACCACCTTTATTAAGATTTTCAAAAACCTCCGAAAGTTCGCTTACATCACCCAAAAATTCAACCGTAGGGATCATGATTTCATTAACTTTTAAATACCTTGATTTTTTAGTGGTTATTTTATGTTGAATATCAACTATACTTCTTAATAAACTAGTATCAATGTAGTGGCTCAATTCAATATTGCCGCTGATTTTGTCAAATAAGTATGTGGGTTCTACACTTTCTCTTGATATCAAATCTTTAATAATAACTTCAATGCTTTTCTTAATCACATTAGTAGTTCTGGCACTTATTTCTGCAGCATGAAAACTTATCAACACATCCATTAGTTCATCTATCTCTTCAGTAATATCAATATATTCTTGTGGATTTTTTTCATAATCCATAATTGTTGAAACTCGTTGTAATCCATCAATTAATGAAACTAACATTTCATCCTGATATTTATAAATTAATACTGATCCAAATGGAAACCCTTTGCTTAATGTATCAATGAATTCCCTTTTTTGTTGTTTACTCCATACCAACCTTCTTTGGAATTGTGGAACTGTCACTCGACCTTTTAATTGTTCAAAGGTGTATTGTGCAGATGTATACTTATTTACCAATGTCGTACTCATTTCCTCTCTCCCTTTCAGCAAGTTCCTATTATCTTTATGTAACAAGGCTTTTTATTAGTATTTCTTCTAAGGATATTTAGAAAATCCATATGCTTCTTCTTGTATCATAACAAATAAAGATGTTTGAAAACTAGAAAAATTTCAACAGGATAACCTTTCTATACCCATACTCCGATGTTCCCACGGCAACGATTTGTCCGATTCCGATGCAGCTTGTACCAGTTCGAGGACATCCGAACCAAATAACTTCAGCAATTCCAGTTCCGTCGTGTCGGTATCTTCCAAAGTATCATGAAGTAAACCGGCTGCCACGACTTCATCACGACAGCGATGATGTTTCAAAATCATCGCCACTGCAAACGGATGGGTAATATAGGGAATGTCTGTCCCCTTGCAATATTGCCCCTCATGTTTTTGCAAAGCGAATTGGAATGCTCTTTCGATAATATTCATAATGCTTCCCCCTTTTTGCCCGCCATTAATTAATTCCAAAGATATAGACCTGTCTCTGATTCCATTTTATCATAAGCCTTTCCTATTCAATTTTCGACTACGGCCTCCGAAATAACAGAATTCCGAATCCCTTTGTATATTGTGAATGGCTAATACAAAGGAGGAGTGAGTTTTATTGAGTGATTGGTACATCACAGATGACAAAGAGTCAAAAGAACAGTGTAGGAAAAAACCTAATGCAACGACAGTAGCGATGAAAGTGGAAAAGGTTCGTGCCGCACTAAGGAAGGAATTGCTGGAGGAAGGGAAAACGGAAGAAGAGATTGAAGAGCTTTTCAGATGTTTTGGGGTGTAGATGAGGTGGCAAGCAGGAATATATTTGCTAGCATTGAATGAATTAAAAAGGACCACCCAATGCGACTAACATTAGGCGGTCTGTACTAGCAGGTTCCCTGCAAGGGGGATCAGCGCTAAGATGAAATAATCCATCCTATTAGTGCTAGCCACTCAAGGATGGATTATTTGTTGTAAGCTATTAAACGTGCATTTTCACAAATTCATATATCTCCATGAAGTTTGGTGAAGAAATATGTGTTACTCTATCTTTTTTCCCGCCAAATAATCCTGTTTTGTTGAGGTAAATCATATTGTTGGTAATTCCAAGGGCCTGTAACATGTCGTAGTCCACTTCGTTGTAGTTCTTATACTCATATACATGGGTCTTCAACTTCCCAAATGGTGGCTTCACTTCAATGAGGACAACCTTTGTATCTGTAAAGAACAGGTATCCGAAAGTTGTGTTTTTGAATGCTCCTGTAGTAAGGAAGTAAAATTTCTCGTCCTTCGCTTCTTTCTTAATCAAGTTTAGTACTTTTCTATAATGATCTCTGGTTGTTTTAGGCAGCTTCTCTGCTACGCTCACTAATCCATCAAACGTAGAGTACTCTCCAATAATTGTGATTTCTATATTTATTTTACTCACCTTGTATCCTCCACTCAAATCCTTTTCTTACAAAACATTAGTATACAACCTTTTGGTTAGAAAGTAAGAAAAAAATCAAGAATGGAAAAACAAACCTACCCATCTTTTAACCGCTTTACTCCTGAGTCCGCCAACTATTAATGCTCATGCTCCCCTTCCTGCTCCTTCAAAACACTTAAAATCGTGAAACTTTCAACGGTGGAATCCTGCTGGCACCCTTCCAGTGTATAGCTGAATAATTGCTGCCCTTCCTCTGACGCTAGCTCCGAACAGGTCATGTTCTCTTTGGCGGGGCTGTCGCCTCGTTTCTTATTTTTTGACCGATCGATTTCGAAATCGAAAACTGATCCGTCGAAAGTTACATTGTACAATGTCGGGTTACCTTCTGGCGTGTAATTGGCAATCCGGACGGTGGCTGCTTCTTTTGCCTCTACACTTTCTAAAAATCGTTCAAAATAGATGAAATTGTAAACGGGTCCATTCATGTTGATGACATCCCCGTTTTTCAACGCCTTTTCGCTGTCATATGAACAAGCTGATAGTATGCTTATTCCAAATAACAGCACTAGATATAAACGTTTCTGCATGTATAATCCCCCCACCAACAACATAAAGTTTCACCTTCACTTTATGCATCGGCAGAGGGGCTTACCACTCACAATAGCAAAGTCTACGAGTATCCTATCTTCATTGTTTATTAATTCTTTTGGGGGAGATGTTAGAAGACATCGGGAATAAGCAACATGGTGGAAAGACCGCCTAATACGAATCTAGTAGGCGGTCCAGGTCCAAAGAAAACAACAAGAAGTTCAGCACACTCTACCATGGCAACTAGTCACCAAAACTTATTACTCAATAGAACTTATCCCTTTCCGTCTTCTTCCGCTGATTTGGTGTCATTGGCTCTCGTTTCGGCTTTAAGTTGCCAAGGTCAGCCAACTCCATCGAAATCTCTTCTTTTACTTCTCGGCGGTTTCCGGGTGTTTTTGGATTGGAATATAAATTGCTATGCGCGCCTTGCTTCACTACATCAACCTCCCCTTTTCATTTCTGGTACGTTTTTAGTATGGGGCGGTTTTCTCGTTTTCATGTAATGATGTTAAAAGGCAACTCACTTCCCCTTCAACTGCTCAAAGAATCTCTCCAACGTCCCGATACCGACGTTTTTGTATTTCGCAAGCATGACGAGTTCGTTAGGGAGCTGGCTGACGGTGTGATAGCCATGTTCGTTAAGTTGCTGGATAAGACTTGGGAATCCTGTGAATTCGTCTGTTGTGATGGGTGTCGTGGCGAGTGCTTCAGTGACGACGACATAGTCATCTTTATAGAAATAGAACAGTTCCCCAGGGCGCTGAAGTTTTAGTTGGCGGCGGGTTTTTTCTTCCGCTATGTATGTTTTTAATTCTTGAAACAAATTTTCGTCATTCGTTTCATTGTAGCGCTTAACGTATTTATGCAAACCTTCGAGAGCATTGGGCAGTTCACTCATGAGCCGCGCCTGCTGTTCAGCACCTAATCGAATGAGAAACGTTTCAGATTTGGCAAATCGCTGCGGAAGCAGAAAGGCGTCGAGTAAAAATAATCATTAAATTATATCGGTTTCTGCCTCGGATGGCGGATCAAGTAAATCTCTATAGCTTCTTCCCCTTCGCGATAGAAAACCTTGTATGGATCCGACTTTCCAAGGGCTATTAAGACCATTCTTAAGTCAACTTGCTCTTGCTGGATGTAAACTGGTCGTCCAGGAAGATGTATGGAAAGTCTTTGCTCCTCAAAATATGTTTGAATAATGTTCTTCAAGTACGGCGCAACCTTCGGCAATTCAATCGTTTCACGCCACTGGTCTAATTCCAATAAGGAATCAATCGCTGATTTCCTCCAATTTACTTTCATGAATCAATTCCTAATATTGTATTGATTTCTTTATCCGTTAAGATTGGATTTGTTTTATCTAACGCAGCACGTAGTTGTTGTTCTTCGTATTGATCCGTTACTATATAAGACGCATAATCATTTACTTCTTCCACTTCCATCAATAAATACTTCTTTGCATCTACCTGAATATAAGGATGACCGGATTGAATAGCCTTTTTCACTTCATGATCTTCAATCTTTATAGGTTCCACTATACTCACCCACTCTTCGCTCTTTTTGCTTAATTATACCTCATTGCTGAAAATGTTTATACTGTTTGACACTTCTATAGTGAAACCGATTCACTTGGACGTACTAGGCACTTAAATACCATATAAATCCATTTGCTCTATAAAATTTTCCAGTTGTATTGTTCTAGAAAAACCACCGTCGAGACGTGTCTCGACAATATCTTTTCTTAATACGTCTTAAGTTCTTTGGTTATTGCTGGGGGCAGATTGCCCTGATGACATGGGGCAAATTGACCTCATGGTTGGGGGCGTATTGCTTTCTCCATCAGTGCATATTGCCCCGTCCATCGGGACAGTTTCACCTGACTCCATTTGACACTTCGCGTAATCGATTCGGACCCATTTCGGACGGTCCGTTTTTATCTTGTTTTGGGCAGACCCCACCAGTTTCACTACTGACAGCAGGACCCACCGCTGGAATTTTTTGATTAGCATGTTCATTGTTTTACCCCCAGGGAACCATTTTACTAACAAGATAGGCATGATTCCTGCAAAAGGATACTTTTTTAATAAAAGAATTTCAATCCGTAATGTAAAAATAAAGTGCCGGGTCCAGAAATAAGTTTCAGAACCAGGCACTATTCATTATCCAAGAATAATATATTTGCCAAACAGAACCATTTATAACTTTGAAAGATTCCGTTTAAAATGGTGATACAAATTATTATCATTCCAACCTAAGCGGTATTGCAATTCATAACAAAACGCTAGCAATAAAAACGTCCCATCTGAATTCATTTCAAACCGGATGTCCCTTGCCGCCAAATCGTCCATCAGCGGTCGTAACGGTTCAAAATCACCGCTTCTGTAAAGAGCTTCCACCTCTTCTTTCACTTCACGGACAAAACCGTCCATCTTCTCCTCGATCAGTCGATCTTTCGTCGTTTCGGACACATGATACACGGCATTGAATAGCAAATCGATCTGTCCGTTCGTCAATTTGCTTGTCCCGATGAAAATCCGTTTCGCCTCGGCATCAAGGATCCGGATCAACGGTACTTCCCTCCTGAATGGTTCCACCGCATTTAGGATACTCATATAATACCAACACTGTTCGCGTTTCCCTCGATTGAATCGGGTCCAGACCAGTTCTCCTACCTCGTCGATATCGGACTGTATTGAACGGATATTATGCAGTTTATCCGCCACGATGACGGCCAACTGATCTGGACTTTTATTCGCCAGATCGGCAATCGTCCGAAGTTTCCGCTGTTCCCATGGCAGCGATTTATCGGGTTCCGATGCAGCTTGTACCAGTTTGAGGACATTCGAACCAAAGTGTAGTAGCAATTCCTGTTCCGTCGTGTCGGTATCTTCCAACGTATCATGCAGTAAACCGGCGGCTACCACTTCATCACAATAGCGATGGTGTTTTAAAATCATCGCCACCGCAAACGGATGTGTGATGTAAGGGATGTCTGTCCCCTTGCGATATTGACTATCGTGTTTTTCCATAGCAAACTGAAATGCTTTTTCGATGATATTCATTTCACTCCCCTTTTCATGCATCATATCAATTCATCTTATTGAGATATCCACACCATTTCACGGGTTTATTTAATCTTAAAGAAACAGAAATTTCCATAATTCAATTTTACCATAACTTATTATTCACCCAAAAACCTCTAACAAATCAACCGCGAATCAGCTCTACCCCCAATAACAGTTTTCCGCAGCCTTTCGTGCTAATACGACAGGACGTTCTAGCAATTGTTAAATGAAGAAAAATCAGTAAACTCCAATTGACAGAGATTTTATATTTCTTTATGATAAACATATATTATGTGTGAATTTTGCAAACTATATGAAAAAAGGGAGTGTTTTCATGGAGTTTTTATCGTTTAGACAGGCAGAAGATATAGGATACATTACATTGGAAAACCCGAGAGAGTTTAACACATTGTCATTGCCATTGATGCAAGAGTTTGATCAATTACTCCAAGAAATAGCCATAAAACGTGAAGTGAAAGTGATCATTATCGAAGGCTCCCAAAAGGCGTTTAGTGCAGGCCATAGTTTACGAGAAATCGAAACGAGAACGGAAAATGAAGTATTGGCCTTGTTTCAGGTATGCCAGCAACTCATGAAACGAATCAGAGAAATCCCACAAATTGTGATTTCGAAAGTGGAAGGTGTGGCGGTGGCAGCAGGTTGTCAACTCGTGGCAGCAAGTGATTTAGCGGTGGCAAGTGAGGGAGCGCGTTTTGCAGTTCCAGGAATTAATAGTGGGCTATTTTGCAGTACACCCGCCGTATTTTTAAGTCGGAATATCGGACGGAAGAAAGCAGCCGAATTATTATTTACAGGCAATCTGATGTCGGCAGAAGAAGCGAAAGCGGAGGGGCTAGTCAATAAAGTCGTTCCTGTTGAGAAATTGGATGACGCCACAGATCAACTAGCGAGAGACATTACGAAACAAAGCTTGAACATTATCGAATTAGGGAAACGACAATTTTACCAACAACTCAATATGGAAGATTTTCAAGCGTTAAATTATGCAACTGAAGTGATTGCTTTAAATACGAAGCATCCGGATGCAGTAGAAGGCATTAATGCTTTTCTGGAAAAGCGAACACCCGAATGGAACGATAAACCGAAACAAGAAATAAAATAATGGCTTTTGTAGAAAAAAGGGTTGGAAATCGAATTGATTTCCAACCTTTTTTGATCACTAGTGCTGCTCTTTAAATTTGCTTTGAACTGAAAAATTTCCTAGGTCTTGTCAGAGGTCCCAGCTTCGGTGAGTCGGATTCAAGGTATCTAAAATAGTAAGCTTGTTCTTCACATAATCAAGGATAAATCGGTCTTTCTTCTCTAAGTCTTCAATTTTAAGAAATCCTCTTCTTCTAAAACGCTCTTTGTAAGGTAGGTTTTTCCATTTGGATTGAGCCTCTCTCTCCAGTCTAAGAATTCTTAATTCTTCTTGAATGGCTTTTTGCTGAACCGCAAAGGACTGCTCATAGAGCTCAAATGATTGCTTTATTGTCGAGTCCATATGCTGAACAAGCGACTCTGTTAAAGCATGGAGAGCAATTGGAGAAGCCTCCTCTTTCTCCTTCATTTCTTCTATAAGGGCAAGTGGTCTTACCTCGCAGTATTTCGGAAGTTGCTCGGCTAGCAATGACAGGCTAAATCCCTTTTCTCTCCCTTTAACAAAGAACTGAGCAATCTTTAGATCTAGCTCATCAAAAACTCTTTTTTGTCCATCAATCCTGTTCAAACAATGTACCCCTTGATTTTCAAGGAGCAAAAACCAAGAATTCACCGTCTTCTTCGATCTTCCTACCTTTTTTGCGAAATCGCTAATCTGCCAAACTTTCTTTATCCCTTCCATACTTGTCCCCCTAACTTAGAGAACATGTTCCGCACATTGTTCTGACTCGAACTGTCTATGGGGTATATATTCAACATTTTGAGGAAATTTCCTCTTTTATATCATCAGAAACAAACTACGCTCAACTCCAAGTTCAGGACGTCCAATCGGAAATTTGCCAACCGTCTAAGTACGCTTAGTCTAGTAATATATTTGTTACAGTCTATTAGCATATTTTTACGGTCTATTAATATGCGCTTCATATTCCTCTCTGATAATAGAGTTAACAAATTGATAGGGAGTGATTGTATGAAGCGTTTTCTGTCCATTTTAGCTTTGATGGGTATAGGGATTACACTGTCTAGCCAGCCCGCCTTTGCCACGCCGGTGAATGAAATTTCCAAGCAGCAGCAACAACAAATGATCAATGTAGCACATCGGGGAGCATCTGGACACGCACCAGAGAACACCATGGCCGCGTTCCAAAAAGGAGTGGACATGAAAGCAGACTATATCGAAATCGACGTCCAAATGACAAAAGATGGAGAACTCGTTCTTATTCATGACACCACCGTGGATCGTACAACAGATGGCATAGGGTACGTAGGAGATTTGACATTTGAGGCGATTCGTCAACTGGATGCCGGCAGCTGGTTTCATGAAGAATATGCTGGAGAAAAAGTTCCTACCTTTGATGAAGTGTTAGACTCCTTTCGTGGGAAAACCGGAATTTTAATTGAGCTTAAGGCGCCAGAGCTTTATCCGGGAATAGAAGAAAAAGTGGCTGTAGCCTTGATAGAACGAAATATGCACAAACCAAATAATAATAAAATCATCATCCAGTCCTTTAACCATGAATCCATGAAAAAATCAAAAGAGCTATTACCTGAGGTACCTCATGGTGTACTGGCAGGACCAAGCTGGGCCAATGTGACAGATGAACAGTTAGCAGAATTTGCATCCTATGCAGATTACTTCAACCCCAATATGAACATTGTAACGCCTGAACTTGTGGATCGGGTTCATGAAGTCGGTATGATGATTTTCCCTTATACATCCAGATCCCAAGAACAAGCAAACCACTTATTCGATTTAAATGTAGATGGAATTGTTTCAGACTTTCCAGAGCATGTCTATTACCATCCGGTGCATAATCAATAAACAGAAAAAGCATGTTTTGTAACGGGTTCGATACACGTGGAGAAAACAATAAAAACATAGTGTTCGGGGACGCAATTCGCATATGAATTGGTGTCCCCTGTTTTTGTTGTATCAACATTTAGATGCTTTATATAGACGAACTGGAACCACAATTGATTGATGTTCTTCAACGGGGCAGATAGTACAATAAGGAACGATTGAAATACAATAAATATGGAGTTTCGGGGAATAATGATACTAAACAAATTTTAAAGAGAAATAGAAATGAATAAATTGCTTTTTAGCCTTATCTTCGTTTTAGTAATTCTTCCTTCACAAACACACTCTGAAAATAAAACTGAAGAGTTGCCACCTTGTTCAGCAATACTTGAACCAACAAAAAACATGCCTAAAAATGCCAGAGGAGTAGCACTGATTTACAATATTGAGAGAAAGTTTAATGATGAACGAACAAGTCTCAGTGTTCACGCACTCCATTTACCAAAACCAGCTAGTTTTGGGGATTATGATGGTTATGAAGTATTAGCATATATTCCGCAGGAAATAAGTTGGATTTTCTCATTGTCTCCTTTAACTAAATATGGAGAAACTACTTGGGCTGGGAATTTGGATGAAGTTTCTCCTGTAATGCGACCTACTCGTATCAAAGTTCGGACAGTCAATACAACGACAAAGAAAACGGGCCTATTGTACTTGAAAAAATACTGGAACCTTGTTGAACGGAGTAGGTTAGCTGTAACAGTTATGAATTAATGGTTTAAAGTTATAGAGCATTTCTTTGAATGAGGAATGCTTTTTATTTTTGCTTAAAACAAAACCCGCAATAAAAATGTTGCTCAATTCAATAAAAGTTTATTGTAAAACGATAAAATATATATTAAAATCAAAATAAATAAGGGAGGTGCTTTTTATGGCAATTTGTAAGGCTTTAGAATGTCAGCCTGGAGATATTTTAGAATACAAAAGTGACGAAGACAGTTAAACATTGTGGAGGAAACTTAATATAACAATTATTGGGGGAGGTATAACTATGGACATTAACGATTTGATTATTGAAAACATTGATAATCCTCATGAGCTGGAGAGAATGTATAGAAAAGACCCGAAAGCTTTTAAAAAGTCATTCTCACATGCCTGGGAACAAAATCCTGATTCTCAGGTTCTTGGTGTTTGGTATGAAAGATTGCATTTCATGGAGAGGGCAAATACAGAAAAATCTTCCTTGCTTCAAAAAGGTTTCTTATTCATGGGCATTTTAGCCATTCTGGCCGGGATAAGCACCAGGATCATTTTCCATTTTGTCGAACAGGAAGCAATTGCTCCTATTAACCTGGCTTTTGGTATAATTCCCTTTATCGCTGCCTATTTTGTTTACAATAATACTCCGAAAAAAAGTATTATTTATTCCCTTGCTGCGTTGTTCCTGATTTCCGGGTTTTATCTTAATATGCTGCCATTAAATTATAAAGACAGTATTATCCTTGCTTATTTACACCTTCCCATATTCTTATGGGTATTGGTAGGACTTGCATTTACAGGAAATGAATATTCGAAAGGTAGTACAAGATTAGCCTATATTAAATTTAATTTGGAATATTGTATTCTCTACGCCAGCATGGCAGTTAGCGGAATGGTACTAGCAGCATTAACCATGCAGTTATTTAGCTTTGTTGGCTTGGATATAGAAGACTTCTATTTTAGGAATGTTGTTTTATTTGGTGCTGCCGCGCTCGCTATTGTGGCTGCATACCTGGTATCAATGAATCTTAAACTTGCTAAGAATATTACACCATATATAGCTAAAATTTTTAGTCCTCTTGTCCTGGTCACATTATTGGTCTATCTAATAACGGTTTTATGGGTCGGAAAAAACCCATTCTTGGACCGCAATTTCCTGATAGCCTTCAACGGAATACTCCTTGGTGTATTGGCCGTTACCATATTTTCCATTATCGAGAGCGACTCAAACGAGAAAAAGAACATTTCAGATTATATAAATTTTGCCTTAATTGTTCTTGCGCTTATCATTGACAGTGTGGCTTTGTCAGCCATCGTGTTCAGACTTTCTTCTTATGGAATTACGCCTAATAGACTTGCTGTTTTAGGAGTAAACATACTTATCTGGGCAAATCTAATTTGGATTATGCTCTCCTATATGCGTTTTCTACAAAACAAATCCGGACCTTCCACTATCCAAGATGCCGTTACTAAGTATTTGCCGGTCTACGGACTTTGGGCAGCTTTCGTTACATTTACTTTTCCTATAATTTTTAAATAGAAAGGCTCTGTTAATGTAACGAAATGCTAATCTTCTATTACAAACCCGTTACATGTTTGATCCATCTTCAAAACATACTCTTCTTTGGTATACAACTTCATTATAAAAGTTTGATTACTTTGTATGCTGCAACGCTAGTTACCACATACAGACACCGACACTATTCAATAAAAATCGAATGCTTCCCCTAGACTAACTACATAGGGGAAGCATTCGTTTACAAGATTATTTAGATAGGTCCAATGCAGATTCGGATACATAGAAATCTTTTTCGTTATAAACGGTCACCCCGTCTAGTTGCTTCATGTATGACTGGTTTTTCTTCGTTACATGCGCCTCGTTTTTATTAACAGGGAGTTCGATCTTGATATTGTTCTTTTCTGCAATAAATACCGGGTTGTGCTCATCTGTCACATCAATGCGAGTTTCGAATCCTCTTTGCTCGAAAGACTCTCTTGCATTGACAAATAGCTTGTCCGTTGTTTTATTCAGATCAACTCTTAAGAAGGACGCCATTGTTTTCGCAAGATCTGTGTTATCTACCAATCCGTACGGTTTAGATGGACCATAGGCGTACAGGAAGACATCCTCACCTGTATGGCCTCCTGTAGAGAAGCCGATGTTCGCTCGATTTGACAGCATTTTCGTCATGTCCGCTTGTAACGATTTTGATGCTTTGAGCGTTTCGATTTCTGTTTCTGTCAGATTGTCCAAACCGTATAATTCTGCTACTTCTTTCATATTGGAACGATCGTCGTTCAATTGCTTTAACGCGCCTTCCACCGTCATCGTAGCTTTCTTCAAAGGATCGATATACGCAGAAACCGGAATTTCAGGGTAGTTGCCATTTGTGTTTACATTCCCCATTGTAATCCCGCTGTTCCCGTGGTCACTTACTGCAATGACCATTGTATTTCCGTCTTTCTTCGCAAAGTCCAATGCTTCCTGCACCGCATCGTCAAATGCTAATACATCACTGATAATGCCAATCGGGTCATTAGCGTGTGCCGCCCAGTCCACTTTACTCCCTTCCACAAATAGGAAGAAGCCATCTTGATCTGTGGAGAGCGTGTCAATTGCTTTTTTCGTCATTTCGGCAAGAGTTGGTTCATGATTGCTCGTTGCTTCACGGTCAAAGTCATAGGCTAAAGCGGAGGGAGAAAAGGATCCCCAAATTTTATCTGAATTTGATTGTAATAGCTCCTCACGTGTTTCGACAAAGTCATAGCCCTTTTCATCAAGGACTTCCGTTAAATCTTCACCGTCCACTCGGGAATTTCTACCTTCGCCAGGTAATAGCGATTCTTTTCCTCCCCCAAGCACGACATCGATTTCCTGATACACTTGCTGCTCAGCGATATCTTGGTAGTTGCTGCGATGTGTTGCGTGAGCAGAGAAGCCCGCAGGCGTTGCATGTTGAATTTCAGATGTGGAAATGATGCCCGTTGCCTTGCCTTGTAGTTTTGCACCCTCTAATACATTCGCAACTGGTTTGAAAGCATCCTCAGGATCCACCGCTTCGACACCTGGTGTATTCACTAACTCAGGAAGAAGGCCAACAATCTTATCATTACTCTTATGGCCCGTCGCCAAGGCCGTGGCAGCTGGAGCAGAATCGGTGATCGCTGACTCGGCTGAATGCGTGCGCACGCCTCCGATCACGATTTCATCCATCGCCAGGTTCTCGCCTTTGTACCATCTGGCAAGCGAAGTAGCCCCTGCACTCGTTCCATCCATCACCATCATAATGACATTGGTCGGTTCATTCTTGTTGTTCTTCGCCTCAGTGATATGGTTGTAGCCAAAACCTAACGATGAAAAAGCGACAACAGCGGCCAGTGACACAGCTGCTGCTTTCTTTCTCCAAACATTCTTCATGTTGCCATCCCCCTCTATGAAAGTAGGTAACTCATTAGTTATCATAGAGGGTGGTTATTAATCTAGTATGAATTATTGGTTAATTATTTGTTAAATGAAGTTCTCTACAAATATTCAGAACAGACCCCTATTAAATTAGAATGAAAATTTCTAGCAAATAATGTTACAATAGATAGAATAGTCAAATTAATGAGAGGTGTATCAATATGTTTAAATTTGTTATGCCTGAAGTCATTTTTGGAAGCGGTTCCATCAAACAAGCCGGGGAAAGCTGTGCGCGTCTAGGCGCGCGAAATGTGCTGATTGTCACAGATCAAGGTGTGATCGATGCGGGTTGGGTGGAGTTTATTGAACAAAGTTGCCAGGAAGCGGGACTGGCTTCTGTTCTTTTTTCAGACATCAGTATCAATCCAACAGGGATGGAAGCGGAAAAGTGTGCGCAAGTGTATCTTGAAAATGAATGCGATGCGCTCATCGGAGTCGGAGGCGGCAGTGCCATTGACATTGCAAAAGCCGCTGCGATACTCGCAACCAATGGCGGACAGGTCCGGGATTATGAAGGGGTCGATCGTATTTCCAAACCTCTTCCCCCACTAGTGATGGTCTCGACGACGGCTGGTTCCGGTTCGGAAGTGTCTCAATTTTCCGTAATCGTGGATAGTGAACGTCATATTAAAATGACGATTGTTTCAAAATCACTGGTCCCAGATATCGCAATCATTGATCCTGACGTGTTGGCTACTAAAAGTGCCCGCCTTACCGCATCCACTGGGCTAGATGTGCTAACACATGCCATCGAATCCTTCGTCAGCATGGCCGCTACGCCGCTGACAGATGTGCATGCTAAACAAGCCATCAGGTTGGCTACTCAATACTTGCGACCCTCTGTTGCGTCCCGCTTTAATATAGAAGCAAAAGAGCAAATGGCGATGGCTAGCCTTCATGCCGGGCTCGCCTTTTCCAATGCCATCCTAGGTGCTGTTCATGCCATGGCGCATACCATCGGTGGACGCTACCCTTTTTTGCACGGGGATATTAATGCTGTCCTGCTGCCCCATGTCATGGAGTTTAATGCCCTGGCTGCACCGGAAAAATTTAAGACGATCGCTGCATTGATGGGAGAAAACGTCAGCTCCCTTTCCGTCTCCAGTGCCTGTGAAAAAGCAGTTAGCCACGTCAGAAAACTTGCCGTTGATATCGGTGCTCCTTTGACGTTAACTGAAATGGGGTTCGAGGAATCAGCCATACCCGTCATTAGCGAAATAGCGCTATTGGATGCTTGTATGATCACCAATCCACGAGATATTTCAGCGGAAGAAGTAGCGTTTCTTCTTCGGCAGGCTTTGTAGGTGTTTGCGATGAATCGACTTGAAATGATTGATTTATTAACGGGTGTCCAGTCATCCAAACAAAATTATTATTCAGAGTTGAAGTCAACCGTGGACCAATTAAAAAAGAAAAACAGCCAATTGGAAATCATCAATGAAGTGATGAGGAGTTTTACCGTTGATTTCTCGGTGGCGCATATGCTGGAAAAAGCTCTTGCCAAGTTACAGGCCCTGTACCCGATTGATCGAGTCAGTGCTGCCCTTGTAGATGAACAGAAACTCGTCCTATCCTATGTATATCCCGAACATGATATTTATTTCGAGAAAAGCACGCTATTCCCGAAGGAAGGTTCTCTCTATCATAGGGTCTTTACAACAGGACAATATGCCTTTTATGACGAAAATGAAAGCGAAGCATACTTTGAGAAAGAAGGATTCCAGCACCTTGGTCTCGCCTCCGTGCACCTTTTCCCATTGAAAAGCAGCGGAAAAACGATAGGGGTTTTATCGCTCGGCAGCCGAACCCATTTTCAGTGCGATGAAGACGACCTCTCTTTCTTTTTTCATTTTGCAGACCAGATTGCGGTTTGTATGGAAAATGCACGGCTTTACGGTGAGGTTCTAGCTGGAAAACAGCAGTGGGAAGAAACCTTTCGAGCCGTGTCTGACGCGATTTTGATCATCGCTCCTGATGGCACCATTTTATCCAGAAATGATGCCGCCCGGTTGGACTGGCCTTTTCATATCGGAGAAAATATCGGCCAATTTATGGAGCAAGCTGCTCGGTCTACGGAAGACCCTTTTCAGATGACCCTTCAATCCAAAAAACCGCAGTCGGCCGAACTGTATTTTGAAAACAAAATCTATGATTGTTCTTGCTATCCGCTTATGGGAATCGATGACTCTATTGACGCAGTCATTCTCTATCGTAAAGATGTGACAGAAAAACGCCTGATGGAAATGCAGCTCATGCACTCGGGACAGCTGGCAGCCATTGGAGAGATGGCTGCAGGTGTGGCACATGAGCTCAATAACCCGCTGACTGCCATTATCGGGAATACGCAACTTCTCTTGAGGACCCAATCTTCTAATGACCAAATTAAACCATTGCTCGATGACATCGACCAGTGTGGGAAAAGATGCCGAACGATTATTCGTAGCTTGCTCGCCTTTTCACGACAGGAGATTCCTACCTTTAAATCCTGTTCACTAAACGATGCCGTCACAGAAGCCCTAAGCTTGACCCGCAGGCAAATTGAACAACATCATATTTCAATTGAAGTGAACTTCGATCCTGCTCTTCCCGTATTGAATGGGAATTTACAGCAGCTTGTACAAGTGGCTGTCAACTTGCTGATGAATGCGAAAGATGCTTTGACCATCGCTTCGATCGACGAAAAAAAAATTCTCATTCAGACTGGAGTACTGGACGGATCCGCCATGTTATCGATTACGGATAATGGCATGGGCATTGCAAATGAAGTGCTTGACGACATTTTCAATCCCTTCTTCACTACGAAAGTCGCCGACAATGGGACCGGGCTCGGCTTGTCCGTCAGTTTCGGGATTGCTCAAGCGCACGGAGGGATATTGTCTGTCACTACCAAGGAAGGCAGCGGGACCACATTTACTCTGTCTATTCCATTATCTGCTGAAAGGCTGTGAAAACTTGAAGCGCATTTTAATTGTCGAAGATGAAATAGAACTTGGCCGATTCTTAACACGTCTTATTGAATTAAAAGGTTTCCATGCAACACATGTCAAAAGCGGAATTGAATTGGATACCCTCCCTGATTTATCGTCGTTTCAACTAGCGTTCATCGATGTTCGGCTTCCTGATCGGAATGGTATCGATGTGTTGAAGATGATGAAGAGTAAAGCGCCACACTGCCACTGTGTCATTATGACCGGTTACAGCACGGTGAAAATTGCAGTGGATGCCATTAAACATGGAGCGACTGATTTTATAGAAAAACCATTTGAAGATATTAACGTCATTGATCAATTGATTGACCGTCTTCTATTGAACGAACCACCAATTGCAGGGGAAGAGGCGGAATATCAATTGATCGCCCGTGAATTAGGTTGTTTTTTAGGGAACAGCCGCCCTATGCATCAGCTGTATGAGCTCGCCTATAAAATTGCCTCCAAACAGATTACCGTGTTAATCGAAGGCGAAACAGGCACTGGAAAAGAAGTGCTGACCAAATTCATACATGCGGCAAGCGCCCGTTCCGCCGGCCCCCTACTGAACATTAACTGTGGCGCCCTATCTGAATCGCTTTTGGAGACTGAGCTATTCGGCCATGTCAAAGGTGCTTTCACAGGTGCTTTGGCCGATCGGGCCGGTTTTTTCGAAGTCGCTTCATCAGGCACTCTTTTTCTCGATGAGATCGCGGAAGCCACCCACTCCACACAGGTAAAACTGTTGCGGGTGCTTGAAACGGGCGAGTTCATGAAAATCGGCGGAACGAAAACAGAGCGCACCTCCGCTCGTATTATTGCAGCTTCACACGTCAATCTCGAAGAAGCCGTACAGCACGGGACATTCCGGGAAGACCTATTATTCCGTCTGGATGTCGTGAAACTGGTCATCCCTCCCCTACGCGAACGACGGGAAGACGTTCCCCTATTAGTTGACTTATTAGTGAAGCGTTACGGGGAGACGATCACTTTTGCACCTGACTCATTGGAACTACTGAGTCAATATGATTGGCCGGGAAATATGCGTGAACTGTCGAATGTGATCCGAAGAACAGCTGCTATTTCTAGCGAAGGAGCTATCATCACACCCGATTTGCTTCCAACTAGAATAACCGGACAAACCCGAACTTTTCCTGTCTCCCCTTCCGTTGAGCCTGTTCGTTTCCCCGATGAGTGGAACAAGTTTTCAAAAAAAGTAATGGCCATTTATAACGGGGACGAACAACAATCTCTTGATGACGTACTGTCCCTCATCAAGAAGATGGAAAAACGTACAGCTGCCGCCCTTATCAAAAAATCACTTCATGAAACGGCGGGCAGTCGCAAAGAAACAGCCCAAAAACTCGGTGTCTCTCCAAGGAGAATCCGCTATTACTTAAATGAAACATGAAAAAGAGGGCCACTTCCAGTCCGTCACATACCGACCTGGAAGGCACCCTCTTTTTCTAACGGGTTCGGTTAATGGTGAGAAACATTAATTAATAGAATTTGGAGATTTTATGGTAAGTTAATTTTAAATATTGTGAAAGGTTCACTTAAACTAACGGAGCAGGTTAGTTCAATAACAATTGGTTTTTTATGGTAAGATGGCAATTATAAAGGAGTGGGAATATTGAAGAAATATCTTTACACGGGGATTTTACTTGGAACTATTGTGTTAGCTGGGTGTAGTGCAAATGAGGTAACAGAAGAACAAGTACCAGCAAAAGAAGAGAAAGTGGAAGATGTAACTAATGGACAAGAAGTAGAAGTTGAGACTTCACCTGATACGGATAAAGAAGAAGTTGTGTCAGTGCCTCCTTTGGATTTAACACAAGAACAAAAAGAAAACTATTACAAGGAATACGTTACTCTCATAGAGTTAGCAAAGTCAGAGTATCATAATGCAGTCCTAGAAATTGAACCTATTGACAATTTTAAAGATGAAGATTGGGTTGAAATAGAAGAATTTGAGAAAAGGGTAGAAGAAAGAGCAAATGATAAGTTTGTTGTGTCAAAGAACAGCGATAAATATTCACCGGTTTCAGTGCCGAAGATAGCAAAATTATATATAGGCTCAAATGTAACAACTATTAATTTTAAAGGTTCGTTCGAGACACAGTTAAATTCTAATACACCCGGTGGGAGACAACTATTTTCAAAGTTCAACTCTATTTCTTCAGAAATAGAGGGGAATGATGGAAGTTGGAGTCAAACAGGACATGACTCTTTACTAATTGATGATGGAATCTCATACATGATTGCTGTAGGAGGAAAATACTCCGAAAATGGTATTATTTCTTTTCATAACATAGAATTAGAATTTCATTGTGATAAAAATGGTGGAATTAGTTGATAGTGAAAGGCAAAGGTCTTTGTGCTTAAACTAACGGGTGCTTTACTAGAATATCATTGAGCTTGAGCTGCTTAGACGGCTCTTTTTACTTGTTCAACTAAAGGGGCAGGTTACTAAGAAATTTAGAACTAATAATGGAGGTCTTTAGCTTTGCAAAAATGCGGGAAATGCAATGCACATTTTAGTTGGCGTAAAATATATAAATCCTTATGGTGGAATTATAATCCTATTAAATGTAACGAATGCGATACAACATATAAGATAACAATGCCAAGCAGATTAATTTTTGTCTCTTTAACTATTTTCCCTATGCTCTCTTTCGGTTTTTTTCTGTCCCCTTTTAGCAATGGTGTTGTGACACTTGGTATAGCTATTTTTATTCTAATTATTGGTTCTATGTTGGCACCTTTTCTCGTTACTTATAAAAAGTCTTTTTGAACTAACGGGGCAGTTTAGTTTAATAAGAGGTTTTTAATTAAAGGGGGGATTAACTTGGGGATAGGCTTAATAATTCTGGGTGTTTTAATATTTCTTTTTGGCTTCCTTACTCCTGTTAGTGATTTTATTACTCTACCGATTTCAATAATTGTTCTGGTGGTTGGAATAAATCGCTTATTAAAAAGAAAAAAAGTAGCTAACGGGTGCGTAACTTGAAAAACGTTGAGCTACTAAGACGTCAATGTTCTTGAACTAACAGGTGCTTTACTTGAAGATCGTTGAGCTGCTTAGACGGCTCTTTTTTCTTGTTCAACGGGGCAGGATAGTTAAACGAGAATAATGCTATCAGTATTATGGTTATAAGAATTGAGGTTGTGAATATATATCTTTAGATCAAGGACCATCATGAACTATTGATACTTGAAGAATTTATTTTTTTGGAAGATGGAAGATAAAAGTAAAAGATCCATTATGAAAGAGAGGAGGCTATTATAATTGTTAACAACTATTGAGCCATCATTTGTTGAGGAATTAGTGTCAACTGCAGTATCAAAGAAAAACATATATGGTGCTGTATTATGTGTCGAAGATGGAAGCAACTCTTTATCGCTCTTATACGGAGCTGGAAATCTAACTTCAGATAAGCCATATTTTATAGCAAGCGTAACAAAATTATACGTCACGGCTGTCTTATTAAAATTAAGATCAGAAAAATGTCTGAATCTCCAAAATAAAATCTCCGAATATTTTTCTGATGAAATTCTACATGAACTCCACCTATATAAAGGCATAGAACACACCAAAGATATAACAATCAAACATTTAATGTCCAATACATCAGGAATACCTGATTACTTCTCCTCTGATGTAATTGGGGAATTAACGGCAGGAATAGATCAGAGTTGGGGCTTTGAAAGAACAATAGCAAGTGTAAAACAAAAGAAACCAAAATTTGCTCCTGGTAAAAAGGCTCAATACTCCGATACAAATTATCAGCTTTTAGGTAAGATTATTGAAACGATTACCAAAAAAGACATCCATACTGTTTTCAAGGAATTTATTTTTGATGAACTAAAATTGGAGAATACGTACTTATATGAAAATGTGAATGATAAACGACCAGCCCCTATTTATTACAAAGATAAAGAAATCTACTTACCCAAATATATGTCATCAATAGGACCAGAAGGAGGCATTATATCGACAGCGAAGGAAACTATGATATTTTTAAAGGCATTTATCAATGGGCATTTCTTTCCCAAAGAATATTTCAATGAGCTTAAAGATTGGAAAATTCTTTTTGGTCCAGGATTATTCTTTTATGGTGTTGGGATTGCAAATCAACCCATATCTATTAAAGAATTAAAAAATGGATTAATTGGACATTGGGGGCAGACAGGTGCTTTTTCATTTTACCATCCAAAGACTGACCTATACTTTACAGGAACGGTCAATCAGTTTTACGGGCATAGTGCTGCTTCAAAGATGATGATGAAAATAATTAAAAATGTGAAAATAACAGAATAGGTCTAATTTAATCGGACGAATTTTGGAGAGTAGGGTGTCCCTACTTGTAAATCCTTCTTCAACTAACAGGTGCTATAGTAAAATAAGGATAGTATATATACATCAAAAAACGCTCAATTTGAGCGTTTTTTTGTTATATAGTTAATTTACTGTTGAAACATATCAGCATAATATTCACACGGTTAAAAGCGTCTTTCTCCCAATCAACCGAACCCATTACTCTTTTTCTCTGATCTCATATCATTTAAAAGAATCCTAGCTTACTTTCCGAATAACTAACAAGCATGTTTTTCGTCTGCTGATAATGACTTAGCATCATCAAGTGATTTTCCCGACCGATACCTGAAGCCTTGTAGCCTCCAAATGCAGCGTGCGCTGGGTACGCATGGTAGCAATTTGTCCACACACGTCCCGCTTGAATCCCACGACCGAATCGGTACGCCGTATTCATATCTCGCGTCCATACACCAGAGCCCAAGCCATATAGTGTATCGTTTGCGATTTCCAATGCTTCTTCTTGGTCCTTGAATGTAGTAACAGATACGACTGGACCAAAAATTTCTTCCTGGAAAATACGCATTTTATTAGTACCTTTAAAGACTGTCGGTTGGATATAATACCCACCTTCCAACTCGCCATCCAATTTATTTTGCGCACCGCCTACAAGGCATTCCGCCCCTTCCTGCTTTCCGATAGCCAGATAGGAAAGGATTTTTTCCAGTTGTTCCGACGAGGCCTGAGCCCCCATCATAACCGTCGGATCCAGTGGATTTCCGATTTTAATCGCCTTCACCCGCTCCAATGCCCGTTCCATGAATTGATCGTAGATGGACTCTTGGATGAGAGCACGCGATGGACAAGTGCAAACTTCGCCTTGATTGAGCGCGAACATGACAAATCCCTCGACGGCTTTATCCAGAAACGCATCGTCCTCGGCCAGCACATCTGCAAAGAAGATATTTGGCGATTTCCCACCAAGCTCCAGCGTTGCCGGAATGATGTTCTGTGAGGCGTACTGCATGATCAGACGTCCGGTTGTCGTTTCACCCGTAAATGCAATTTTCCCAATCCGAGGACTTGATGCAAGCGGCTTCCCTGCTTCCACACCGAACCCATTTATAACATTCAGGACACCCGGCGGCAATAAATCCTCAATCAATTCCACTAATACCATAATGGATGTAGGCGTCTGTTCCGCCGGTTTCAACACCACACAATTTCCAGCAGCAAGCGCGGGAGCGAGTTTCCAGACAGCCATGAGCAATGGAAAATTCCAGGGAATGATCTGTCCGACGACACCGATTGGCTCATGGAAATGGTAAGCAACCGTATCGTTATCCAGCTGACTCACGCCACCTTCTTGGGCTCGAATCGCGGCGGCGAAATAGCGGAAGTGATCAATCGCAAGCGGCAAGTCCGCATTCAACGTCTCACGTACCGCTTTTCCATTTTCCCATGTCTCCGCCACGGCCAGCATTTCCAGATTCTGTTCCATTCGTTCCGCAATTTTCAATAAAATATTGGAACGCTCTGTAACAGATGTCTTGCCCCATGCCTCTTTCGCAGCATGTGCCGCATCCAGAGCCAACTCAATATCTTCAGCTGTCGAACGTGCAACTTCAGTAAACTTTTTACCCGTTACCGGTGTCATATTATCAAAATAGCGACCACTCACAGGAGCCGTCCATTTTCCACCGATGAAGTTGTCGTAACGTTTCTTGAAATTCACCTTCGCACCTTCTGTATTCGGAAAGGCATATACTTGGTTCTCTACAGCTTGCACCATCCTTAATTCCTCCTCGCATCCTACACGTTCTTCTGCCAACTTGAGATAGACATTTCATTCAAAAAACTTCCTCCATTAATCAAACGTTAAGACGATTCTTCCATTGATTTTGCCATTGACCATTTTGTCCAGTATCGTATTGACCTCGGAAAGCGGTGCTGTTTCGATCTGCGCCTTCACCTTTCCACGAGCCGCAAAATCAAGTGCCTCTTTCATATCTATTCGTGTGCCGACGATGGAACCTTTCACGGAAACCCCATTTAACACAGTGTTGAAAATAGGGATCGGCAATTCATCATTTGGCAATCCGACTACGACCAGCGTACCTCCCCGTTTAACCGAGCGATATGCCTGTTCAAATGCAATCTTTGTCACGGCCACACTAATAGCCGCCTGCACTCCGCCGACCTGTGATTGAATCGCTTCAGCCGGGTCCTCTTTTAGTCCATTTACCATTACATCGGCCCCTAAGTCCTTCGCAAGTTCCAGTTTTCCATCTGCAATATCAACCGCTACCACATTGAATCCCATCGCTTTTGCATACTGTAATGCGACATGCCCAAGTCCGCCGATTCCATAAATCGCTACCCAATCGCCTGGCTTGGCTCCAGATACTTTAAGTGCTTTATAAGTCGTCACCCCTGCGCATAAAATAGGTGCCGCGTCAACTGAACTGAGACCATCCGGAATTTTTGCCACATAGTCCGCTGCTGCCAGACAATATTCTGCGTAAGCCCCATCAACGGAGTACCCACCATTCTCTTGGTCAAGGCAAAGCGTTTCCTGGCCGCTTAGGCAATAATCGCACTCTCCGCATGCAGAATATAACCATGGAATTCCGACAAGATCTCCCACTTTCACGGACGTCACGCCCGGCCCGATTGCCTCCACGACGCCGACCCCTTCATGACCCGGGATGAGTGGAAGTTTCGGTTTAACCGGCCAATCCCCATTCACTGCATGCAGATCGGTATGGCATACCCCACACGCTTCCATTTTCACTAGTGCCTGACCCGGCCCTGGTGTTGGTTTAGGTAGATTCATAACTTCCAACTCATGTCTGAATTCGCTTACAACAGCCGCCTTCATAACCGACTTCTTCCCTGTTACCGTTCCTCTTTCAACTGCTGATTTCATAAGAAATTCCTCCTTTTTTGTTGTTCATTCTAAATATTGCAAAAAGCGTGCCAACTCTAAATTCCCGCTGACAGTTTGTTTTTCAAGCGAAAGAATCGATAATACGGCGAAATGGGCCGATTTTCCGGCTCGAATTGACAGGAAAACGGCAAAATGTAAAGAACCAATCGCTTACAAATAGGGAGAAAAAAATTTATCTCAGTACGAGCCGTCGACAAAGACGCATTCATTTGCATGAAACAGTGCCGAGATTTTAGGCTGTCGATAAAAGGTTGGATAGGGAGCTCATTATGTGCAACCCGTAGCAATAAAGAAGGACCACAGTACCATGCAATAAAGAAAACAGCCCTTTCGCAAATTAGACAGTTCAAATCATGTCGATTATGCAAAAGGGCTGTTGATTTCTAATAACAGGGTTAAGTCTTATCCGCTTACAAATAAATTTTTCCATAAGTCATCATCACATTTATTTTATTAAGATTACCATTAATTTCTCGATTGACGGAATTTCGATCCGACTGTAACGGATGAATTTCATGGATCTTCATCTGGTTCATCCCAGTTTTCATACGACCTCAGCTGCTCTTTCAAATTTCAGGTTGTGTCGCAAACCCCTACATGTCTAGGGTTATTCGATACTTCTCCATAAATACAAGGCAGCATAACTCAAATACGGGGACCATTCAGGAAAGCGGCCAACCATCTCTTCCTTAGTCGGCTTCCGGTCGAGACCCCATAATTTTTTCAACGCATTTTGCAATACGATGTCCGCCAGCGGAAACAGATTGGGGCGCCCCAACCCAAACATCAGGAAATTTTGGGCCGTCCATGGTCCAATGCCACGATGAGCTACGAGTTCCTGCATCACTTCTTCGTCTTCCATCCGTTCAAACTTGTTTAAATCCAATTTCCCCTCGACAATCGACCTGGAAAGACCGATGACATATTCCGCTTTTCTTCCACTGAATTGAAGTTTCCGCAAGTCTTCCACATTCAACGACGCGATTGTTTCAGGACTTGGATAGCGCCAAACCCCGTCCTCGTTCTTCCCGTAGCTTTCCACGAATCGCATCGTCAGCACATGGGAAAAAGCTAGGTTCAGCTGTTGATGAATAATATTTTTCATCAATGTTCCGTAAAGCGAGAAACTTTTAATGAGCGGTGTTCCAGCATGATCGATGAAGAGCTGTTCCAGATCGGTATTCAAGAAATGGCGTGCTATCGTGTCCAGCCGCCGATTAAAATGAAATATGGATTTCACTTTCTCTACCTGGGCATCACCCCTTACGTTTTCCAGCTCAAACAAAGGCGCTTCGATGGAGCCTACACCACGAAGAGTGACAATGTTCCCTTCCTCCATGGGAATCCGCACTTCCCGTTTTTGCAAATCAACCGCATTGACAGGATCCGCCGCCAATCGCTGCATTGCACGGTCAAAATCATATTGGAACGGTAGTGAAATTTGCATCTCGCTTCCCCCTTTCTTCCCCCAAAGTCTTTAAGGAAAAAACCAAGATCACCTTTTACTTTGCAAATACAGCCGATTCGATTGATAACCGAAGAATAAAAAGAAGATCATCGTCAGCGGGATAAAGGTCCAAGCGATCCCACGCATCAAGGCGAAAGGCGTTTCAAAGAGGAAGGAAAACCAGAAAGAAGACCCGGTCTTCTCCCATAAACCCGGAGTGAAATAGAGCTCTTTCGGATCGACGAATGCCTTCAAATCAATGACACCCGACCAATAGAATATGAGCAAGAGCGGCAGATAACTGATCGCGGTCTCAAAGCACATATTCGCGTACCTCTTATATCGGGCAGCTTTTGAAAAGGGATCGGAGAAGATCTCATCCCCCGCGTCATTCCTTATTTTTTTGAAGTACTGTATCCCTGAGTTCTTCGTGCCGGCAAGATGCTGCCAGCCACTGTCTTCGAACATCGTGCAGTAATCGATGAAATCGTCTTTTTTCCGGAATCGTCTGAAGTCGATCTTGATCGTGGATTCTTCAGGTTCCCCCTTTTGAAATTGGTACCCGCAGAAGGTCCCCCGTAAATGGTTCCCTTCCTTCGCCATCTGCTCCAGCCATTTCTCCTCTTTTTCAAAGTCGATGAAAAACCGCATCCTATACATTATCAACCCCTCCGTTTCCTCTTACTTCAATAGATAATACTCTTTCAGTCGTTTGTACGAGATGTCTCATCCGCTCACAGTCCAGACGCAATACTTCCCGCCCCTTTTCAGTGATGACATACGTTTTTCTCCGTTTATCCGTACTTTTTACTGCTGTGATCAATTCCTGTTTGACTAAATTCTCAATCGCCCCATACATCGTACCCGCGGCAATTTTTACACGATGATTACTAAGTTCCTCCACTTTCTGCATCATCAGATAACCATGAGCCGGCTCAAGCAACGACAATAAAATATAATACGTCGTTTCAGTCATCGGCAAATACTTGTGTAATTCCATCCAGTTCATCCCCTCAAACCGACTATACAGTTCAACTATATAGTTACATTGTATACAGTCAGACTGTATATTTCAAGAAAAAAATTTGGACAAAAAACGCAGCTCCCCCACGAGACAGGGTGCTGCGTTCCTTTTCATTTCAGTTAGCTCAGGCATTCTCCGTACCAGTCAAAACACCTTCTGCGTCCGGCTCGCCGAGAACGCCTTCCGTCTGTGCGACAATGACCGCGCATGCCGCATCGCCTGTGATGTTGACGGCGGTACGAACCATGTCGAGCAGGCGGTCGACACCGAGGACAAGTGCGATGCCCTCCACTGGCAGACCGACGGACGTCAGTACCATGGCCAGCATGATCAGACCTGCACCCGGTACAGCAGCCGTTCCGATGCTCGCCAGCACCGCGGTCAGGACAACCGTCATCAGCTGCCCCATCGACAGGTCGATGCCATAAGCCTGCGCGATGAAGACAACCGCCGCGCCCTGCATGATCGCTGTTCCATCCATATTGATCGTGGCGCCGAGCGACTGGGTGAACGAGCTGATCGACTCAGGCACCTTCAGCTTCTCCTGTGCCGTTTTCATTGAAATTGGAAGCGTCGCGGCGGAGCTGGCCGTACTGAATGCGACCACCTGTGCCGGAAAGAAATTCTTAAAGAACCAGACCGGATTCCGCTTGCCGAGTAACGCAACCGAACCGCCGTAAACGACAATCGAATGGATAAGAAGGCCTCCCAGGACCACACCCATGTACATGCCCATTGCTCTGAGCGCGTCGATACCCTGGCTGCCGACTGCGGATGCGATCAAGCCGAAAGCCCCGTACGGCGCGAACTTCATGACGAAGGTGATGAGGTACATGACCAGTTCATTCCCCTGCTCGAACAACTCCGTGATCTTCTCGACCCTCTTACCGAGCATTGCGATTCCGAAACCAATCAAAGCTGCGAAAAAGATGATCTGCAACATATCCCCTTCTGCCATCGCGGTGATCGGGTTCGTCGGGATGATACCCAATAGCGTATCGGCCACTGGCGGCGCTTCTTGCGCCTCGTAATTTGCGGTGGACGTCTCAAAGTCCCCTGCCGCACCCGGTTTTAGAAGCAGACCAAGCGACAAGGCAATGACGAGGGCGATCGCTGTAGTGATAAGGAAGTATCCAATCGTTTTTCCACCAATCCGCCCCAACTTCTTCGGATCACCAATACCGACGGTTCCAAGCACAATTGAGATAAAGACAACCGGGACGACAAGCATCTTCATGAGGTTGAGAAATATGGTGCCGAGCGGTTTGAATAAGAAGGCATCCACCTTTGTGAATGCACCGGGCGCGAAGAGATTCAGAATCAGACCGATGATGACTCCTGCAATGAGCGCAATGATGATGTTTCTTGCCAGTTTCATGAAACCCCTCCTCGGATTTTATTTGAGTGATTACAATACTATGAAAGCGCTTACTTTATATTATCAATACACTTGCTAAATTGTCAATCTTTCAATCTGCAAAAATCGAGCTTTTTCGACAAGACTCCCGTTGACACCCATACGCTATCACCAAAAAAACCTCGGAACCCATCCAATCGGGTTCCGAGGTTTTGTTCAACTAGTTACGGTGCCAGTATATTGATCGTCGTAATGATGATCGGTGCCCCGAATATGACGTCCATCAGGAAAGCACCTACAATCGGTACAACGAGGAATGCCGTACGGGACGGGCCGAACCTATTGACCGTCGCACCCATATTCGCCATCGCGTTTGGCGTAGCGCCGAGTCCATGTCCTAAAAATCCGGAAATCATGACAGCTGCATCGTAGTCCTTGCCAAGCGCCCGGAACATCACGAAGACAGCAAACAGGACGATAAACAGAACTTGGACAGCGATGATGCCGATAAGTGGAAGTGCCAGTCCTGCCAACTCCCAAAGCTTGATGCTCATCAATGCCATGGAAAGGAAAATCGAAAGGGAGACGCCGCCGATCAAGTCGATCTCCTTCATGTTAACCGTTCCTGGAAGGAAGCGATCCATCAGGTTACGGACAATGACCGCGACGAACATCGCTCCAATATAACCAGGGAGGACGAAGCCGGTAGCTTCCGTGAACATTTCGCCGATGAACGACCCACCAGCCATGGAAACCGTGATCATTGCGACCTGAATCATGAAGGACCGCTCATTGACCGGCTTTTCATCTTCTTCTACATATTCTTCGATTTTGCCTTCTGCAGGCTTGAGATTATACTTATTGATCAAATGACGTGCGACTGGGCCTCCGGAAAGACTACCGCAAATCAGGCCGAGAGTGGCCGCGGCCATCCCGATTGTCACGGCAGATGAAATGCCAAGTTGCTCAATCGTCGTTCCATAGGCTGCAGCACCGCCGTGCCCACCGCTCATGGTCACGGCTCCGCTCATGACTCCGAGCAGCGGCTCAATATTGAATACCTTCGCCAGTGAGACGCCGATGAAGTTCTGCATGAAAATGGTGACCCCACACAACAGCAAATAGATAATCAGTAGCTTACCGCCGAGTTTAATGAGCTTAAAGCTGGCTCCGAGCCCGACCGTCGTGAAAAATGCAATCATGAACAGCGACTGCAGGGACGTATCGAGGGAAATTTCCGCAGTTCCCGTTGTTTGCAGAATTAATGCCAAAATGGCAAATATTAGGCCGCCGACGACCGGCGCTGGAATTAAAAACCGTCCTAGAATGCCGATCCGGTTGACGAGTGCCGTCCCCAGGAGGAATAGCGCCACCGCTAGGAACAACGTCGTAATCTGGTTGATTTCAATCATATCCGTTCACCTTTCCTAAAAAAATCATGACGGCTTCGGAACCGTATCGGACCTGACCGTTCATACTATAATGTTTTGCTGTGCCGACCTTGAACCGCTTTCTCAAGTTCCGACACGCATCCGCAATTGCACAGACAGCGTTTTCATCATGCTCCCACCGCTATCCCGGACCGCCAAACTGCGGATCGGGACACGTAGGCCTGGCAATGTCGCCGCGACCAGGAATCAAATCCTTCGCCGTTGCAGAATTTTTCGGAGAAACCGCAATGGGAAGATTCTGGAATCGCTTTCTTTGATTCAAACAGTCTGCTTCTCTAACAATGCACATTTTAGAGTATAGTCTCTGCACGGAATCATTTGCAATAGTTTCAATCAAACGCGTACTATTCACAAAAGTGCATTGCTTGTCTAAATTCAATCAGTCCGAAAAGAAGGAAAACCGATTCCCATTCATTCGGCTTGATCCATCATTTCTTCGTCCCTCTTATTCCTTGATTCCCTTTAACCGCACATTGTACCCTATGCCGTTAGGACTATTTCCTGGAAACTGCTTCCCCGAGAACAAAAGCGCAGGGCGCCTGCCTAGTTAGGGTTCGCAGCCTAAGTTCGCGACGTCCTGTCGCAACGGCTGCATGACCGGCATCCTGCCGGCCTCAGGCATAAGACGAAGATGCGGCGTGGCGTCTTTTGCCAATCGAACAGCGAAGGGTTCGATTTGCCGTATTTATGCGTAATTTGCAGAAATTAAGGCACGTTTCTTGAGCAGCTTTTACTTATGACCCCGAGCCTCTGGCGCCCGGAGCCTAGACGGAAATACTCTGGCTTAGTAGATTATCCACAGGCCAAAATTTTATAATTTCCTAAGCGATAAAAAAACGATGCCCCAATGGAACATCGCCTGTTTCAACAGTCGCCTGACTCGGAGGGCGGACAGCCTTTTCGGGAAATCAATACGAATCCGCTCATGGCTCACTTTAAATAAAACAACCCTCCATTGATAATTTCGACTCGGATTCTCGCTTCATACTGTTCCTCGATCGCCCGCTTTTCCATTTCATAGCATTCCGGCCTCTCCTCGACCCCTTCATAAAAGTACTCGAGCACTCGCAAATCCTTTATCTTTCTGGTCTTTGCCTCTTCCGCCCAAGTGTGATCATCTTCTTGGATCAACGTTTCGATCAAGTCATCCATTCGCTCCAAGGCCCGCAGCGGTTTGATAATATACGGCAAATGGAAGGTGTTTGCCGAAATGGTCGCTTCCATTTCCCGTTTGCTCAAGTCTTCCTGAAATCCATTTACGATAGCCCCTGTCATCAAGTTCATGCCGAGGGAATAAAGGATTTCTTTCGTGCGGTCACTGGAGTAGGTGATTTTGTAGTTCACACCCAGCCAAGGCGTTAAAATCGTTTGTGGTCCCGACTCATTTGTTGCCCTTTCATACATTTGCACGAAGGCGGCTTGTTCTCTTGTCACCTGAAATAGTTGATGAAGTCGGGGAGATCCGTAGTGCAGCACTTCTCCCGGCATCTGTTGAACTAGCTTGCTTTTATCGGTTATTACTGTCAGTTGTGCGGGCCGGGGCTCGCTTCCTGTACTTTCTACGTAACTCCAGTAAAAAGGCCGATTCATGATTCGTTTATCCATTTCCACCGTCAATTGGACACAAAGGTAATGGTCGCTCTCCTGTAAAATCGGACATTTGTTTTCTTTGAAAAATTGACGAACATACTGATGAATCTGTTGTGGATACATGGGCACACTCCTCTATATGGATAACCTGAATTCCGATAAAATATCATCGAGTTGCCCGACCACTTTTTCAAAGACGCCGATCTTCGCCTGGAGCAATTCCAAAATAGAGTCTTCAATTGTATGTTTTATGGCTAAATTGTAAATATGGACGTCGTTCGTTTGCCCTAGCCGATGGACACGACCGATGCGCTGCTCCAACTTCATCGGGTTCCATGGCAAATCATAATTGATTACATGATGGCAAAATTGCAAGTTGATCCCTTCACTTCCGGATTCCGTTGCGATCAGCACTTGGGCTTTATCTTTGAAAAGTTGTTTCATCCATTCTCGCTTGCTTTTATTAAACTGTCCGTTGAACGGGACGCTTGTGATGCCTTTGGAGTGCAAGTAAGCTTGCAAATAGGCCTGGCTTGCCCGGTATTCGGTGAAAATGATAACTTTGTCGTCGTTTGCCTGCCGAATGATTTCATACGCCTTTTCGGCTTTTGAATTGATTGTGAGCTCCTTCATTTTTTGAAGGATTCCTTCCACAATAGAAATCTCTTCCGGTTCACTGCATTTTTGGCGAATTTTTTCTAGTGTCAGAAAAGCCGCTGCCATACTGCTGCACAGTTCCCTCTGCAAGGTAATTAGCGTGAAGGCATCCGAAAAAAGAGAGGACACGTCTTTTAATTGTGAAACGAGCTCATAGATTTCTTTTTCTTGTGCCGTGAACTCGATCGGTATGATCTGAACGCGGCGTTGGGTCCAGGCGATCCGTGTGTCCTGTCTTGAATTTCTCACCATCACCTGATGGATCAGTTCTTTCAGGAAGTCATCTTCATCCACATGGTGTTTACTCGCAGAAAACACAGTTTGAAACGTCTCGAAATTCCCCAAATGGCCCGGCTTCAGAAGAGAAATCAGATTAAAGAGTTCAAACACATCATTTTGAATAGGCGTTGCCGTCAGCAACAAACAGAACTTCTTCTTAAGATTTTGGACAAACTCATAGTTTTTCGTCTTCTGGTTTTTCAACTTATGCGCCTCATCGATAATGACCAAATCAAAATCCTGCTCATAAATGTTTTCCTTATGCGGACTTCTTTTGGCCATGTCGATACTGACAACGACTATATTGCAGTAGTTTAAATCATACTTCTTATGAAAAGGCACGGCGGGGATGTGAAATTTTTGATTCAATTCGAGGATCCATTGATTCATCAAAGAGGCCGGCGTCAAAATGAGCGCTTTCTTCACAAGGCCCCGGATCATGTATTCCTTGAGGATCAAACCCGCTTCAATCGTTTTCCCGAGACCGACCTCGTCCGCTAAAATGGCCTTTCCATTCATCCGTTCAATGACCGTCTCCGCTGCTTCCAATTGATGGGGCAAGGGGGTGAGGCCGGGTAAATACTTTGGACATTGAAGACCGTGGAAATCCGGGATCAACCTCGCTTTTTCCACGTCATAGCACATTTTATATAACGTCCAACTCCGGTCCCATTCTTTCCGGTTTTCCAATCGTTCCAACAAGCCTTCCTTCCATTCGGACGACCTTTCGATTCGCATGAACATCCCCTCTCCCCCCACATTTTCTTTCCTGTTAGATTGTCCAAAGAAGAAATTTCTATGTATTTGGTGCCAGGCGCCCAAACAAATGTAAAAGTTTAAACAAAAATGACTGTGTGGTGCACAGGCACCTTTGCAACCTTCTCCTCTCAAATCCGTCTAATGCTTGTGGTATGATTAGTAGATGTGAGGTGAGGTAAATGACGATCCGATACCCGAATGGGAAGAAGTATGTGCGACCGGCCGAGCAGACGGGCAGCCGGAAGAAGGCGGATATCTCCTATAGCAACCGGGGTAAATCATTGGAGGATGAGTTGAATGACTCGAATGCCTACTACCTGAGTCAAGGCATCGCGGTCATCCATAAAAAGCCGATCCCGATCCAAGTCGTCAATGTCCACTACCCCGCCCGGAGTGCCGCCGTTATCACGGAAGCATATTTCCGGACCCCGTCGACGACCGATTTCAACGGCGTATGGCGCGGGCATTACATCGACTTTGAAGCGAAGGAGACGAAAAGTGCAACGTCCTTTCCGCTTCAAAATATCCATGTTCACCAAGTAGACCATATGAAGCAAGTGACAGTACAGGGCGGAATCGCGTTTCTCGTCGTGAAATTTACGACGCTTGACCGCTATTTCATCCTCCCGTATGATAGTCTCGAAGAAAAATGGGAGCGTATGCTAGCCGGCGGTCGGAAATCGATCACACTGGCAGAATTTGAAGAGGCCGCTAGCGAGATCACGCCTCGTTTTCATCCCGTGCTAGACTACTTGCCGGGCATCATACCATTATTCCCCCAAGTCGGTGAACCAATCGAAAGGCAGGAAAACCTATGAGTGATCAAATAAATTCACGTGCCGCCCGCCGCAAACAAATGGAGGCGGAACGGGCGAAGAAAAAAGGGAAAAAGCCGAAAAAAGGCTTGAAGCAACAAGGCTTATTTAAAAAGATAGTTATTGCAGTCCTTGCCATTGGAATGGCGCTATTCCTTGGCGGTGTTGGCTTGTTCGCCTATTATGCGAGCTCGGCGCCAAAATTGGATGAAGCGCTACTAAAAGATCCATTAACCTCTGAGTTTTTGGACAAAGATGGCAATGTGTTCATGAAATTCGGAGCGGAACGGCGGGAGTATGTACCGTATGACGAAATCCCGAAACTGATGGAAGATGCGATTCTTGCGACGGAGGACGTCCGGTTTTATTCCCACCATGGGATGGATTTTTGGCGACTCGGCGGCGCGGTCTTGGCCAATTTCCGGAGCGGATTTGGTTCCCAAGGGGCTAGTACACTTACCCAACAGGTAATCAAAAACTCCTTCCTGACCAATGAGAAGACACTGAAACGGAAAGCGCAGGAAGCTTGGCTCGCCTTCCAGCTGGAGCGCAAGTATAGCAAACAAGAAATTTTCGAGATGTATTTCAATAAAATGCTCATGTCGGGACGGGTACACGGCTTCGGAACGGGAGCCGATTATTTCTTCGGCAAGGAGCTCAATGAACTAGAATTACCGGAAATCGCTATGCTGGCGGGGATGCCTCAATCTCCGAACGGCTATAATCCGTATAAAAATCCGGAGCGCGCCGAAAAGCGACGCGATATCGTGCTGGGCTTGATGGTGCAGCACAAAAAAATTACGCAGGATCAAGCAGACGCAGCAAAAGCGGTCCCCGTCGCTTCGCTGATTTTGCCGGAGGAGAAGCTTCCATCGTCAGATACAAAATATCCGGCGTATGTCGATGTCGTGCTGGATGAATTGGAAGCAGCGGGGATGGTAGATGTTTTATCTGAAGGTGTTAAAATTCAGACAGGCTTAGACCCGGCTGCACAAGATGCAGTTGAAAAAGCAATCAATAATCCGAACTGGTACGAATCTGAAGAAATGGAAGCTGGCATGACGGTTGTCGATACGAAAACGGGTACCATTGTGGCAATCGGCGGGGGACGTGACTATTCCGGACGGGATTTGAACTTTGCGACCGACCAGAAACGTCAACCCGGATCGGCCATTAAACCGATTTTGTCCTATGGCCCGGCTATCGAATACTTTAGCTGGTCGACTGGACAAATCACCAATGATGACCCATATAACTACCGCGGCACAAATCAGCCTATCCGGAACGTGGACGGACGCTACCAAGGCGCCATCACGATACGAGAAGCGCTGTACCGTTCCCGGAACGTACCAGCGGTGAAAATTTTTGAAGAAGTCGGACCGTCAAAAGCGGCCGATTTCGCGAAAAGCCTAGGGCTACCGGTCGATAAATTGAACTCTTCCAATGCCCTCGGAGGCGGCGAAGTCCAGTTTTCGACTACCCAGATGGCCGGAGCTTACGCCGCGTTCGGCAACGGCGGGGTCTATACGAAGCCTCATGCGGTGAAGGAAGTCATTTTCCGGGACGGCAAATCGAAACACGATCTGACGCCAAAACCGCAAGTTGTCATGAAAGACTCCACAGCCTACATGGTGACCGATATTTTACGTGATGTCATGACGGACGGAACCGGGAAAAATGCAAATGTCAGCGGGCTGGACGATGCCGGGAAAACCGGAACGACCAACTATTCGGCAGAAACCATTCAGAAACACGGCATACCAAGTGGCGCTGTACCGGACTCCTGGTTTGCGGGATACACGACCGATTATACGATCGCTGTCTGGGGCGGGTACAAAGACTATACGACCCCGATTACCACGTACAACCCGGGACGACTAGTTCCGCAAAATCTGTTCCGGACAGTCATGGGTGAAATTTCCGCCGGGAAAAACACCGCTTCATTCAAACGTCCGGGGTCTGTAGAGGAAGCGAATATCGTATATGGTTCGAACCCGCTCGTCTTGGCCAGCTCTTCGACACCATCCAATTTACAGCGAACGGAATTGTTTGTCCGAGGCACCCTACCGGAACAGCAAGCGCCGGTAGAGGAAACTGTAGAGCTGGAAGCGCCGAACGGATTAAATGCCAACTTTGATGCCAATTCGAACACGCTCACGCTTCAATGGGGCCATAATCCTCCAGATCCGGCGGTGATCGAAGGACCGGTTGAATTTGAAGTGTATGTCGGTGTCGATGGCGGCGAACCGCAATTGATGACGACGACATCGAATATGTCCGTCACATTCAATTCCGCGGAACTGGGACGCACCTATTCCTTTACCGTCATTGCGAAAGTAGGCGAGCTGAAGAGTGCTCCGGCTACGACAAGCCTGCAAATCGAGGAATACACAGATGAGCAACCGCAAGAAGAACAACCGGAAGAAACTCCGGACGATGAGGAAAATCCGGATAACGGATGGAACAATGGAAATGGCAATCCGAACGACAATGGATCGAATCAAGGGAATCAGGGGAATCCTGGCAACCAAGGGAACCCTGGTAATCAGGGCAACGGAGGCCAAGGTGGCAATCCCAATACCCCTACCGATCCGAACAACCCAGGTATCGAGAATCCAATTCCTGAGGGCGGAACGGAAGCCGAACCCACTCCATAATTGAAAATGAACCGGGCTGGCAGTTAACAATCGACTGCCAGCCCGGTTTTTATCTATTCAATTGTAAAATGAATGTACATCATAGAAACTCAGCTTCTTAGCGTTTGATAGCAAAGCTGAACAACGCCGGAAGAAAACGTTCTGGTTTGAACCAAAGTCAAGTTCATCCTTTGTTTGAGATCCACAAACAATGGTTTGCCCTCTCCCAATACAACCGGATGAACCGATAATCTATATTCATCGACAAGCCCTAAATTGAGAAACGTCGTAATAAGACTCGCCCCGCCATATAGCCAGATATCTTTGCCCGGCTTGTTCTTTAATTTGTTTACTTCTTCCTGAATGTCCTCATTTATGAATACTGCATTACTTCCATTCCCCTTTTGGGTTCTGGAAAATACATATTTCTCTTTTCGATGAAGGACTTCCCACATCTCTTTTTCAGCATGAGTGACCTCGGCTTCATTTTCAGGCATATACTCTCCCCATAACTCATAGCTTTTTCTTCCGTATAAAATCGTATCAATTTGATGGAGGAAATCAATAAACTCCATCTCGGAATCCATAATACACCAATCCACTTCCCCATTTTTTCCCTCAATAAAACCATCTAACGACACAGCTAAATCTAAAATTATTCTTCTGGATCTTGTGTGATGTGACATCATTCTGCCTCCTTTTAAACGCTATTTCTTAAGTTTACACTAGAATACTAAGATGTCGCTGTGCATCATAAGGTTCCAAAGCCATTCCATGTGTCACCTTTTGAACAAAATCGGGGTTTGCCAGTAGCGGACGTCCGAATGCAGCTAAGTCAATCGTCCCTTTTCCAATTGAATGAGCAGCCAGTTCCACCTCTAAGTTTCCTACTCCAATAATGATCCCTTTCCAATGTTTTCGTACCAATTCATGCAGAGTCATTCCATTTGTAAGAATTTCCGTAAAATGATTGGTCGATGGATGAAGGATCTGTAATCCGATTTCCCGGAAGGTTTGAACAAATGTTTTGATGGTTTCTTCCGGGTCTTCCCATCTATAATTCGGCATGTCGTCCTTTATTTCCGAAAAGCGCACAATTGTTTTTTCTGCTCCGATTTCTTGAACCACCGCTGCGATGAGCTCTTTCATAAAAGTAAGCCGCTGCTTCAAATTTCCTCCGTACCGATCCTGACGCAAATTGGTAGCTTCGCTATTGAATTGGTCAATCAAATATCCATGGGCTCCGTGGATTTCAACTCCGTCAAATCCGGCAACCATCGCATTTCGTGCTGCTTGTACGTGCTCTTCTATGACGGTTTGAATGGCGGCCGCTGACATTTCTTCCGGCATTTCATACGGTTTGCGCAAGCGGTGAACCAATCCTTTGGCTCTTAAAGAAGAAGGTGCCTGGGGTGGGGATCCGCCTGTTAGCTCCTGGTGGGTCAGCCTGCCGACATGCCAAAGTTGTGCCACAATCGTTCCTCCTTCTTGATGGACAGCGTGTGTTACGGTTTTCCACCCCGCGATTTGATTTTGCGTATACAATCCAGGAACGCCAAAAGTGCCCTTTGCTCTCGGACTTGGATTAATCCCTTCTGTAATAATGAGCCCAATGCCATCTGCTGCCCGTCTACGATAGTATTCCACTACATCCGGTCCCACCACCCCAGTTTCGTTATCAGCAAAACTACGTGTCATCGGTGCCATGACGATCCGGTTTCGGAGATTCCAATCCCCTATCGTGACGCGATTTAACAACTGGTTCTGTTCCATTTCTTCCACTCCTTCATGAAAGGCTTCTTTAGAATAATGGTACAAAAAATCCAGTAACCTTTACATAAGGCGATAAAGTTATTAAGCTTAATCTACTTATTATTTCCTGTTTATTTTACCGAACTGCATTAAAAAGAAAGGAGTGCTTGAAATGGATGAATTGGACAAAGAAATACTGATGGTATTACAAGACCATGCCCGAATCTCCATGACGGAGTTGGGCAAAGCGGTGGCTCTTTCCCAGCCTGCGGTTACCGAAAGAGTGCGGAGAATGGAAGACAAAGGCATCATCGATCATTACCGGGCAATTGTCTCCCCTCAGAAGATTAATAAACAAATCTCTGCCTTTCTACTATTCCATACGAAAGGCTGTGAGCGTTTTGTTTCTTTTTGCCAAAGCTCTCCCGATGTCGTGGAACTCCATCGAATTAGCGGGCAATATAACTTTTTAGTGAAATTGGTGACTGAATCTTTGCAAACCTTGGAGGATCAAATTAATGCTATGGGAACGTATGGGGACTCCACTACTCTAATTGTCCTCTCCTCTCCCATCGTAAACAAAAAAATTCTCCCTTGATGGAGAATTTCTTGAAATAAGAAGTTCAACAAAAAGCAGGCGGCTGAAAACCTGTCGCTTTCCGCCGCCTGCAATTCATTTCCTTTTATCCTGCAACGCCAACCGAGCTACCTTCTTCTTCATTTCCCCAAACAACGCATCCAGCTGCACAAACGCATAATGGCTAGCCAGTTTCGCTTTCACGAACTCCAGCCGTTCGGTGCCGTTCAAAGGAGATAAACGGTAGACTTCACGTCCGCTCCGTGCATCGATCTCCACGCCGCCCAATGCTAACATTCCTTCATACATCGCTATGGCTTCCCGCATCTTGTCCACGGCCCGCTCATCCTTCTCTCCATACAACGCTTCAATCGTCCCCCGCTTTGCTTCCCACTCTGCAAAATACGGGGCGAAAATTTCCTTATTAAACCGTTTCCCGTCAGTCAGCACGTTCTTTCATCCTCTTCTTCCCTTCCCTGCACAGCGGCAACAGCGGGCATTCCGGACAGTTGGGATTTTGCGCCTTACAGTGATAACGTCCAAAGAAAATAATCCGGTGATGCGTGTCGGTCCATTGTTCTCTCGGCGTCCAGCGCATGATCTTTTCTTCAACGGCCAGTGGAGAGTCTTTCCAACGGTTCATGCCAAGCCGTTTCGCCACCCGTTCGACGTGGGTGTCGACTGCCATGGCGGGAATGCCAAATGCGTTTGAGACGACAACATTTGCCGTCTTCCGCCCTACTCCCGGGAAGGTCATGAGGATATCCCGGTTCGGTGGCACGATGCCACCATATTCGTCGATCAGCAATTGGCTGAGTGCCCGGATGTTCTTCGCTTTATTGCGATAGAGGCCGATGGAGCGGATGTCGTTTTCGAGCTCCGCCACCTCTACCGCCAAATAATCTTCGGGCGTCTTGTATTTTTTGAATAAATCCGCCGTCACCCGATTCACCAATACATCCGTGCATTGGGCGGATAAAAGCGTCGCGATGAGCAACTCAAACGGATTCGCATGTACAAGTTCGCAATGCGCATCCGGGAACATTTCCCCGAATTGCTCCAGGCAATATTCCCATTGTTTTTTCGTCAACATCTAGATCTACTCCCGTTCTTCCAACCAATTATAAAAAGGCACCCGTTTGACCTGGATTTTCTGTTGGAATTGCGGTGGGCGTGTCCCGCTGACGGTCCGGAACGATTTCGTCTGCCGTTCAACATCCGCCAATGTTTTGACATTCTTCTTTTTCCATTCGAATAAAATCCGGTCGATATACCGCAAACTTAATTTTTGAGCGAGCACGGCTTCCTTCAGCGCTGCGCGGATGATTTCGACGGAATGGCCGTCTTCATCGAGCCACATCGTAATCGATTCGCATTCCATCGGGGATAACAGACGCCCGAATTCCTGCTCGAACAGCGTGAAAATTTCTCCCTCTTCCTCTTTCTTCTGCTCTACCTCTGTATCGCATGCTGTCAATAAAACATGATCGACCAGGCGATTCCAGAGTGGCTGAAGCGTGAAAGTTTCGATGAGGACTCCATCCAAATCTTTGCTTTGGACAATTTGAAGGAAGCCGTTCTGCATGAGACGCTGCAAAATGCGAGACACCTCGTTTTCTGTCAGCTCCATCCGATCTGCAAAATCGGCGGGGGTTGGGAACTGATTTCCTTCCGCTTGAAAAGACGTCATCTGTAGAACCAGCATGGCGTCCAAGTCTTTCATTCCCAAATTTTTATAGTGGTGAAAAAAAAGCTGAGAAACTTGTACATTCCCCTGCTCAATCCAAATCCGGAGCCGTTCTTCGTGCTGCATGTCCGAACTCCTCTCTATTATCTATGTACAAGCAGCAAGGGCCCGCGACAATTCGCAGTCCCCAGCACCTGTAATGAACCCTATCGATCAAGCTTTCCAGTTTTCTTCTACAAACGCATGAATGCGGCGGACCGCTTCTTCCAATAGATCGATCGATGTCGCATAGGACAAACGAATCGTTGTCGGAGAACCGAAACCGGATCCCGGAATGACCGCGACGTTTGCTTTCTCCAGCAAAGCCTTTGCAAAGTCATCGACATTGGCAAATCCTGTTTTCTCCACTGCTTCGGTTACTTCCGGAAGCAAGTAGAAAGCGCCTTGCGGTTTGATCACTTTGAAGCCCGGAATGGCAGACAGCTTCGGTAGGATTTGATTCAATCGGGACTCGAATGCTTGGCGCATCGTTTCGACTGCCTCTTGCGGACCGTTATACGCTTCCAACGTCGCGTATTGTGATGTCGTCGTCGGATTGGACGTCGAGTGGCTTGCGAGGTCTGTCATCGCGCTGACAACTGCCGCGTCACCTGCGATGTAGCCGATTCGCCAGCCTGTCATGGAGTGCGATTTGGAAACACCGTTAATGATCAATGTCCGGTTCTTCGCATCCTCTGAAAGCTCTGCGATGGAGACATGTTCCGCATCTCCGTACACCAATTTTTCGTAAATCTCGTCGGATACGATCCACAGATCCTTCTCTTGGCACACTTTTGCGATCTCTTCCAATTCTGCCTGTGTATAGATCATCCCTGTCGGATTACCTGGTGAATTAATGATGACCGCTTTCGTTTTTGAGGTAATAGCTTTGCGGATTTGATCAGCCGTCACCTTAAATTGTGATTCAGCCGTCCCTTCCACATAGACCGGTTGTCCGCCAGCAAGCTTCACTTGTTCCGGATAGCTGACCCAGTACGGTGTCGGAATGATCACTTCATCATCCGGATTCAGGATGACTTGAAACAATGTATACAGGACATGTTTTGCGCCAATGCCGATCATGATTTCATTGCGCGCATAGTCGAGGCCCTGGTCTCTTTTCAGTTTTGCGATAATGGCATCCTTCAGTGCTGGGAGCCCACCGGATGGCGTATATTTCGTTTTTCCTTCTTTCATCGATCGATAGGCTGCTTCGATAATGTGATCCGGCGTATTATAATCCGGTTCACCTGCACCGAGCCCGATGACGTCGATTCCCGACTCTTTCATTTCTTTTGCTTTCGCCGTGATAGCAAGAGTCGTAGAAGGTGAAAGCGTGCTAACTCTGGATGCCAATGATTTTGTCATTTTTAATTCGCTCCCTACTTATAAATTCAGAATTCTTTTCCACCATTGTCCATTTTCAAATTGGACATAGACATAATTTAGTTTGCCGTCCGCGCTTGTAAACGCAACTTCCCAGACGGGACCGATTTCTTCCATGCCGAGTGCCGTATGGAGCACTTTTTTGACGTCCAGTTCCTTTTTCACCGTCTCGATGGCGGTATCGGCGGAAATCCCTTCGGCAAGTTTGACTTCCTTATAGGCCTCTTCCGCTTGTGGACCGACAAATACGGCTTTTTCCACCCCTTCGCCGTCCACTCCCCGGACAGTCACCCACGCCGCGCTTCCTTGGTACGTATCCGCCCGCTGAACGTCTTTCAACTGGCCCGTTCCCATGACCGATTCAATGGCAGCCTGTTCCGCTTGGGTAAACGGCTTGTTTGCGTTGTACAGCACAATAATCGCGATGACAACCGTTAATGCCAAAAGGAAAGTGGTGATGAACTTGATCCAATTCAGCATGAAACCACACGTCCTATCCGGTCTGGAATCTTCAATTGCCTCATTTATTTCCCTGCCTCATTTTCATTTGAATCCTTAGTCATTATAACAATTTTCAAGCTCGGTCACCATGTTTTCTAGCGTCACTTTCCGGATCGGCACATCGGGCAACGACTCGAGAAACCGGCGTCCATACGACTTTGTCTCAATCCGTCGGTCCAGCAAAATGAAAAATCCTTTGTCAGACGAGGCACGGATCAGCCGCCCGAATCCTTGCCGCAAACGCATGACCGCCTCCGGCAAGGAATAGCCGTTGAACGGATGGATTCCCTGCTCTGTCAACTTGGCCGCCCTCGCTTTGAATAAAGGATCGTCCGGCGATGAGAACGGAAGACGCACGACGATGACGGCGGATAACGCCTCACCCGGCACATCGACCCCTTCCCAGAAGCTGCTCGTTCCAAACAGGACCGCTTTGCTATATTGGCGGAACGATTTCAACAGCCGCATCCGACTGCCAGAGCTGACCCCTTGCGCAATAAGCACAAAATCTTCCAATTGCTCACTTTCGACGATAAGTTCATACGTTTTTCGTAACATATCTTGCGAAGTGAATAAGACAAAAAGCCGGCCGTTTGTCACGAGCACCGTCTGCACGACCGCATTGGCGACCGCTTCGATGTAATCACTCTGGGCGACCTGCTGGATGTCCGGCATATCTTCGACGATGAAGATCTCAGCCCCTTCATAGAAATGAGGCGGCGCATCGAATTTCAATAGAGGCACCGAATCGGCCATGCCGAGTTGTCTCGTCACATATCGTTCATCACCAGCCACTGAGAGTGTCCCGGATGTCCACATGATGCCGGCCTGCTCCGTTTTCATCCGTTCAGCAAATTGGCGGACCAATCCCGTGCCGTATAGACGAGTTTTCATGACCATCAAACTGCCCGGGATACTTCGGCGGTCTTTCTCGACCCAGACAGCATAATCTTGCCGTTCATCGTCCAAGAAAATCTCGATCCATTCGCCGGCCTTAATCTTTAATTCCCGGACCCAGTACTCCCACTCCGCTAAAATGGCCGCTCCTTTTTTCGTCAATCGGTTGCGGTTTTCCACCACTTCTTGGGCGAACCGGTCGGCTTGATCTAAATAAACGGATAAGCGGAAGGCGACCTCCCGGAAGGATGGATCCGCTTCCGTATCGGGGAGCGGATAGGTGATTCGATTGCCGGATTGTTTTTCCGAAGTGGTAGGCTTGTGCCCGGTTAAATAATCGACCGCATTTTCAAAGGCTACGGAAAAATCAATGAATGCCGCATCCAGTTTCGCTTTTTCAATCGGACGATAGGATTCTCTTCGGCAATCTATGTTCAGCGACTCCATTTGTTGGAGCAATTGTCCTTCTGCATCCGACCCGACCTGCCCCATGCAATATTTCCAATTGGTGTAGGAAAATACGGTTTCATTCATACGGGATGCGGTTTGAACGAATTGATGGGCTTCATCGACAATCACCCCGGCCAGCGGATGCAATACGGTTTGCTCCCGGTTCAAGTCTGAAAGCAGCATCGAATGATTCGTTATTATTAGATTAGCGCTTTGACAAGCGGTGATCTGCTTTGCATGATAGTCTGCCGCTTTCTCGTCAGGAGGCATTTGCTCCGACCGTTTGCGAATCCGGTTCAGGAAGAGCTGCCCACCGCCTGAGACATTCAGCTCTTCCAAATCACCGGTCACCGTTTCAGTCAGCCAGACAAGAATTTGCATGGCCGTGAATGTTTCATCGTACGACTCATCCGTAATCCGGAGCAATTCCTCGAATTTCCCTAAGGATATATATTGCTCCCTGCCTTTCAGTACAGCTACCGGTAGTTCAGCCCCTAGCAAAAGACGCACTTTATCCATTTCTTCCCCGACAATCTTATCGACGAGATGGTTGGTGTATGTACTGACAACAACCGGTTTTCCACTTTGGACGGAATGGATGGCAGCTGGCAGAAGATAGGCAATGGTCTTGCCGATGCCTGTCGGGACCTCCGCTGCCATTTCCGAATGTTCCGCGAAGACATCCCGGACAGCATCCATGAAATCGAATTGGGCATCCCGTTTCTCGAATCCGTTGAACCGCTTCGAAAATAAAGCGATTTTCGCCTCCTCGCTCTCAGGATAATTAGGCAACTCTGTGACCTTCTCAGCAGGAGCTTTGGCAATTCGATAAGGAATCCCACGATAAGACGAAATGGCGCGATCGTCATCCGCTCTCGTGCGTGCAGCTTTTAAGGCTTCATAGAAAACGGTCGACAGGTCGGATTTCAGCAAGAAGGATCTCCGATGCAGCAACTCCAACGTTTCTCTTGGTAAATCATCCAATTTAGCAAGACAGGCCATGAAAAGCTGTGCCGTTGCAGCAGCATCATCATCGGCACGATGCGCAGAAACGAGCGGAATGCCGAGCTCCTCTGTAATATCCTGCAATCGGTAACTCGGAGAGGACGGGAACATGATCTTCGCCAATTCCACGGTGTCAATCTTTTGCCCCGACCATGGTCTGATGCCACAGCGTTGAAATTCATTTTGCAAAAAGGCGAGGTCGAAATCCGTATTATGCGCAACAAAAACCGATCCTTCGAGCAGATCCGCCACTTCCTCCGCGATTTCTTCAAAGGAGGGCGCCTCAAGGACATCCTCATCCGAAATCGACGTCAACTGTCGGATAAACGCGGGGATTTCCTTCCCGGGATTGACGAATCGAACATACGCATCTCCAATCCGGCCATTTTGAATGAACACGATGGCAATCTGGATGATCCGATCTCCGTTGGTCGAAGAATGACCCGTCGTTTCCAAATCCACTACCGCATAAGTTCTTTTATCCATTCCATCATCAACTTCCTGTTATTCATACTACAGCAAATTGTATCATACTCTGGGCGGCGTTAGACATAGAAACACATAGAACCACCGTGAAAACCACCGGTCTGCCGGATGACGCCGCCGGGTGACAGGCGCCCAAAAAGAAGCAAAAACAAGAGCCATCCGGATGTTAAACTTCTTCGTTTCCAGATGACTCTCATATAATTGTTAGACGGTCATGGCTTCTTTTTCTTTGATGATTTCCTGAATACCGTTGTTTTCGTCCATGATCAGCACAGTCGGCTCATGGGTGCGCGCTTCTTCATCGGTCATATAGACATACGACAAAATAATGACGATGTCGCCACGCTGTACGAGACGCGCCGCTGCACCGTTGACGCAAATGACGCCGCTGCCGCGCTCCCCTGCAATGATATACGTTTCGAAACGGGCTCCGTTGTTATTGTTGACGACATGGACTTTTTCATTTGGCAACATACCTGCCGCATCGAGCAAATCCTGATCGATCGTAATGCTCCCCACATAATTCAAATCCGCTTGTGTCACGGTCGCACGGTGCAATTTGCTGTTCATCATCATTCTGAACATAAGTACCCACCCTTTATTTATAAGATTATATTATCAATTAATCGAGTTTTCTCAAACTTCACAGCACAGGCTAATATGGCTTCCTTCGAAGACGGCTCATACTTGGTCAATTCAGGATAGGTCAGCATGGATACATAGTCGATTGTCCCCGAACTGTTCTCCGTAATATACGCCGCCACTCTCGTTTCAATCTCTTTCGCTGAAATTCCTTCCGCAAAAAGTTTCGCTCCGAGCTCCAGCGCTTGCCGAATGGCGGGCGCTTCATTGCGTTCCATCTCGGATAAGTTGACGTTGCGTGAACTTTTTGCAAGTCCGTCTTCTTCCCGGACCGTCGGCACCCGGACGATTGTCGTGCGCAAGTTGAAATCCCGGACAAACGTCTCGATGATCGCCAATTGCTGTGCGTCTTTCATTCCAAAATAGGAACGGTCTGGATCGACGATATTGAATAGCTTCAAGACGACTTTCAAGACGCCGTCGAAGTGGCCTGGGCGGGACGCTCCACAAAGTGCGGTCGCTTGCGGTCCGGGCAGAATCCGGATGCCCCCGTCCGTCGGATACATCTCTTCTACTGACGGGATGAACAGGTAATCGACTCCCGCGCTTTCCGCAAGCTTGGCATCCCGTTCGGTGTCCCGAGGATACGATTCGAAGTCCTCCCCTGGACCGAATTGAGCTGGGTTGACGAAAATGCTCATGACAACCGTATCATTTTGCTCTTTTGCTTGCTCCGCCAACGCCAAATGGCCTTCGTGCAAGAAGCCCATCGTTGGGACAAGTCCGACTGTCCGGTTCCCCCGTTCGTTGCGGTTCAATATCTGTTGTAATTTCTCAATTGAATGAATGATCTCCATTGGTTCAACCCCCATACAAGACAGCCAGTTCTTCTTCCTTCATCGTAAAGCGATGCTGTTCAGCAGGGAATGAACCCTCTTTGACCGCGGCGACATATTGGCCTATCCCGTCCAGGATGATCGGGCTGAGATCCGCGTACGATTGAACGAACTTTGGAATCCGGTGACTGCCATATTTCAATGTATCATGGTATACAAGCACTTGGCCATCCGTCCCGGCTCCGGCGCCAATGCCGATAATCGGGATGGAAACTGCCGCCGTCACTTGTTCGGCCAATTGGTACGGTATGCACTCGAGCACGATCATGCAGGCGCCGGCTTGCTCGCAGGCGATCGCATCATCGATCAGTTGTTTCGCGGCATCCGCTGTTTTCCCTTGCACTTTATACCCACCGAGCACGGCAGCCGATTGCGGCAGTAGACCGAGATGGGCAGCAACCGGAATGCCGGTCGAGGTCATGAGGCGAATTTTCTCGATCACATCGCCCGCGCCCTCTACTTTTAGCGCATCCGCTCCGGTTTCTTGGAAGATGCGGATCGCTTCCGTCAAAGCCCGATCATCAGAACCATGGTATGAACCAAATGGCATATCAACAACCGTAAACGTGTTGGCTGCTCCTCTTCTGACCGCTTTGCCATGATGGATCATATCATCCACCGTCACCGCCGTCGTCGAATCGTATCCAAGGATGACCATCCCGAGCGAATCACCGACCAGCAAGACATCGACGCCCGCTTCTTCCGCCAATTTTGCCGACGGATAATCATAGGCAGTCAGCATGACGATCTTCTCGCCCGCTTGCTTCATCTTAATAAAATCCTGTGTACTCTTCTTCACACTTTCCTCTCCTCTCGGGGAGAAAACCAGAATTCAATCAAAAAACCCTTCCGCCGAAAATGGACAGAAGGGTTGTGTAGGCATCATTCTGATGGTTTCCTCCGTCCCTGTCTGTTGAAAGATCAAGGCAGATCTTGTTGATTTATGCAGTTTTCTAGATGTTCTGGGTAGGTGCAGTTCCGATTGATACCGCCCTTCGACATTACTATACCAAATTGGGACTATTTTGTATATGATTCATTTTGGAATTTCGATGTCCGCGGAAAAGATGCCTCGAATCGAACCGTCATCGAGACGGACTTCGAGCACGCCTTCATCAGAAATGCCGATCGCCGTCCCTTCGATCGTCTCGTGGAGCATGACAGCGCGGATCCGCTTACCCATCGTGTTCGAGTAGCCTTCCCACACGAGCTTGATCGGCGCAAAACCATGTTTGACGTACATGTCGACGTATAATTCAAGGTAACCCAATATTTTTGCAATCAATTTCGCCCGGTCCACTTCTTTTCCCGTAGCTAACTTCAAAGAGCTTGCAATGTCCCGCAATTCTTCCGGGAAATCGGCTTCCTCCTGATTGACGTTCATGCCAATCCCTAGAATAATCGCCTTCACACGATCGGGATCCGCTTGAAGTTCGGTTAATATGCCGGTCACTTTTCTTCCATCGACCAAAATATCATTCGGCCATTTGATCGACGGTTCGATCCCCGTGAGCTCTTCGATGGCTCGCGTCACGGCGACTGCCGCCACCAACGTCATTTGGGGTGCTTGTTGCGGAGTGAGCTGCGGACGTGCGATGACGCTCATCCAAATGCCTTTACCTGACACCGAGCTCCATGGCCGGGACAGCCTCCCTTTTCCGGAAGTTTGCTCTTCCGATATGACAACCGTGCCATCCGCTGCTCCGTTTTGAGCTTCATCATGCGCAATGAGTTGAGTGGATGGGCATGTTTCATAATAGAGGATGTTCCTTCCATATGTTTTCGTCGCCAGGTGGTTTTGGACATTGGCTTCATTGACCAAGTCGGGTGCTTGGATTAAGTAATACCCTTTTTTGCGGATTGTTCCGATTTCGTAACCGTCCTGTTCCAGTTCTTTGACATATTTCCAAATTGCTGTTCGTGAGAGGCCGAATTGTTCCGCGATTTCTTGACCCGAAACCGGTTCGCCTCCTGCTTCAAACAACCTTTTCAATAATTCATTCTTCACGATTGAACTCATTCAAAAACCATCCCTTTATATCGTCCGGGTCATTGATGCATTTCCCATGGAGAACGGCCGATTCAATTTTTTGGAGCCATTCGCCGGTCCATTGGCCTCCCCTGACACCTGCCCAGCTGATCAAATCGCTGCCTCTTACGGTCAACTCCGCTTTTGAGCGGATCGGCAAGTCGCATTTCCTTCTTTCCATCTCTTCGAAAGATACCGGCTCAGCCCCAGGCATTAGCTTGCGTACCAGTTTCTCACATACGATGAGGACATCCATCGGATATGTGTAAAAGTCTTCTACAGTATACGGACGGACTTTCCGCTTTTCCATCATGTCATCGACGGCGTGGAGGAACTGTTTTTCCCGATTGGACAATTTATAAGCTCGCACCATCTCGGAAGGTCCGAAATTACCGACCGCCATCAAGCTGGCCCAGCCTTCCAACGCTGTTTCATACGGAGCTGTCTTGCCGAGCGTCGTGCTGTCCTGCGGGAACAGCGGTAAATCTTCGCGAAGTTGGGTGTGCACGGCATAGTCAAATGCTTTACCGGGATTGACACCAGTAAATAGTTTGTCCATTTCGGCCTTGATGCGTTCGACGGCGACATGCCGCAGAAGCGCCTTCTGCTCTCTGATCGCGTGGCAAGTCTTTTCATCGATTGTAAAATCCAACACGGCAGCAAAGCGGATCGCCCGGATCATCCGGAGAGCGTCTTCATTAAATCGCTCTGCCGCTTCCCCGATTGCCCGAATCATACCTTGTTCCAAATCGTTTTTGCCGCCGAATAGATCGATCAATTCACCTTCCAGCGTCACCGCTAGGGCATTGATTGTGAAATCACGACGGGCCAAGTCTTCCTGCAATGATCGGACAAATCGAACCTCATCCGGGTGCCGATGGTCCGAATATGTTCCTTCCGTCCGGTACGTCGTCACTTCGATCGCTTCCCCATCTATCAACACGAGGACAGTGCCATGGGCGATGCCGACATCCACCGTGGATGGAAAAATCGCTTTTACCTCTGTTGGCTCCGCGGATGTTGCGATATCAAAGTCCTTTGCCGGTTTTCCAAGGAGATGATCCCTTACGGAGCCCCCTACAAAAACCGCTTCGTACCCTTCTCTCTCTAATGCGGAGATGACTTTACGCCCCGCAGCAGTCCCGAAATGTTGGATCATGTTCTTCCCACCACTTCATAATAGAGTGATTCATATTGGGAAACGATCGTTTCCGTATCGAACTTTTCATTGGCAATCGCCAAGGCATGTCTTTTGAAAGTATCCAACAAAGCATCATCTTGAAGCAGCGTGACCGCTTTAGCGGCCGCTTCCTCACAGTCTCCGAGCGGCACGAGAAAACCGTTGACACCATCCTCAATCACTTCCGGAATGCCTCCGATATCCGTTGCGATGGACGGGACACCGCACGCGAGGGCTTCCAGCAGCACAAGGCCGAACGCTTCCTTTTCGGACATTTGAAACATGACGTCGCTAATCGCTAACAGTTCAGGCAAATCATTCCGTTTACCGGTAAAGATGACGTGGCTCTCGAGGTGTAAGTCCAGGACGAGTTGCTCCATGTCCGGCTTTTCCGGTCCTTCTCCGACAAGCAGCAACTTGACGTCGGGCATTTTCTCGACCACTTTTTGGAAACTCATAATGATATCGGGAATCCGTTTCACCTTACGGAAATTGGAGATATGAATCATCACTCTTTCTTCCTGCCGGATTCCGAGTTCTTCTTTGAGGAGTCCAGGTTCTACTGGACGGTAGCGATTTTCATCAATAAAATTATGAATTCTCATAATGGGTCGGTCGGGACGAATCAATTCCATCGTTTCCTGCGCAAGAAATTCAGAAACAGCGGTTGTCCGATCCGACTTGTTGATGCCATAGCGAACCGTATTGCGCAATCCCGGGTCATGGCCAAGGATCGTGACGTCCGTTCCGTGCAATGTGGTGATAATGCCGATATCAGACTGGGCCATGTCTTTCCCAAGCGATGCGGAAATCGCATGAGGCACCGCATAATGGACATGGAGCAGATCCAACTTTTCCTCCTCGATCACTTGGGCAATCTCGTTGGCAAGCGCAATATCATAGGGTGGATACTGGAATACGGCATAGTCATCGATTTTCACTTCATGAAAAATGATCCGTGGATTTTCTTCAGTAAGACGGAACGGACGGCCTGAGGAAATGAAGTGCATTTCATGGCCCCGTTCCGTCATTTTTTGTCCGAGCTCCGTCGCCACGACGCCCGAACCGCCTAACGAAGGATAGCAGATGACGCCCACTTTCAGCTTATTCAATCGCGACCACCCTTCCGAAACCGTTTCTTAATCGATAATGTTCTCCAGTCCATAGATGAAGTCTTCCCCTTCCATGACGTGTCGGATTGCCATGATAATGCCCGGCATGAAAGACTTGCGGTCGAATGAATCATGACGGATGCTAAGCAGTTCGCCTTCGCCGCCAAGTAGCACTTGCTGATGAGCCAGGAGACCCGGTAGGCGGATACTATGGATTTTCATGCCATCCACATCGGCACCCCGCGCGCCCGGTTGGTGCTCCTGTTCTTCCGGATGCCCTTGGATATGCGGCGTCCGCACTTCTTTGATCATATCCGCAGTTTTGACAGCTGTTCCTGATGGAGCGTCCAGCTTGCGGTCATGGTGCATTTCAAGGATTTCAACATCCCCTAAATAGCGGGCTGCCATAACGGAAAATTTCATCATCAAAACAGCGCCGATGGAAAAATTCGGTGCAATGATACCGCCTATCTGGGCTTTGTGGGCCATATCGGTCAACGAATCGATCTCTTCGGCGGTTAAGCCGGACGTACCGATGACGGGGCGGATACCTTGCATGATCGCCTCTGTCGCATTTTGGAAGACCGCATCGGGATCGGTCACATCGAGCAAGACATCCGGCTTGTCGAAATCGGCCAGATGGGCAAGTGATGTATAAATCGGTATCCCGCCTCCGTCCGGGACGACCTCGCCATCCTTTATGTACTGCCCTTCAAATTTATAATCAAGTGCCGCGACTACTTCCATGTCGGGCGCTTCAGTGATCGCTTGGATTGCAGTCGCACCCATTCGGCCTCGTGCTCCTGCAATTGCTACTTTAATCGTCATTCCAGTTCCTCCTTTTTAGTCCAGCGATCCGCATCCCGCACTTTGAATTTGTGCAGGACGGTACTCAATGCACTTTCCAGGCTGATGCCTTGGGAATTGGCAAAACAGACGAGTACGAAAAACAGATCGCCCACCTCTTCCTCCATAGAACGGATCGCCTCTTCCGGCTTTTTCTTTTTCATTCCATATACATGTTGCACTTCCCGTGATAACTCCCCAAGCTCTTCAGTCAACCGAGCCAGCAACTCCATCGGGGGGAAGTACCCTTCTTTAAAACCATTTATGTATTGATCGACTTCCTGTTGCCAGTTTTCCAACGTTTTTGCTTGTTCCATGAACGCCAACTCCCTTATTCATCGTATTCATTAACGCCAGTATTGTCAAAATAAAAAATATCATTGATAATGGCCTTATTGTACCAAATGGGAAGGAGTGCCACGATTGCTCGAACAAATTAAAATCAAAAATATACTCTTCATCATTCTCGGCGCAGCCATTTTCAGTTTTGGCCTTGTCCATTTCAACATCCAACATGCGCTTGCGGAAGGCGGCTTCACAGGAATTACGCTCATTTTGCTTTTCGCTTTTGATTGGGACCCGGCCATTATGAACTTGGTGTTGAACATCCCAATGTTCTTTCTCGGCTGGAAATTGCTCGGCAAGCGGATGTTCATTTATACGATTATCGGGACCGTCGCCGTATCCATTTTCATAAAAGTGTTCATGAAGTATCAAATCGATGTCCATTTGCAAGACGATATGTTCCTCGTTGCCCTCTTCGCCGGCGTCTTTATCGGAATCGGGCTCGGCATCATTTTCCGGAACGGCGGGACGACAGGCGGGGTCGATATTATTGCGCGGCTTATGAATAAATATATGGGCTGGAGCATGGGAAAGACGATGTTCATGTTCGATGCACTCGTCATTTTGGTATCATGGGCCGTCTATTTAGATCACCGCTCGATGATGTATACGCTCGTTGCCCTGTATGTCGGTGCACGTGTCATCGACTTCGTCCAAGAAGGGGCTTATGCTGCCAGAGGAGCCTTCATCATCTCGGAGCACCAAGATGAAATTGCTAAGAAAATCACTTTGGACATGGAACGGGGTGTTACCGTTTTTCGCGGTTACGGCCATTTTACGAAAGGCGATCGGGAAATCCTCTACTGCGTGGTCGGCCGCAATGAAATTATGCGGCTGAAAAACATTATCACCTCAGTCGACCCGCATGCGTTCGTCACCTTGACCGATGTGTACGATGTCATGGGCGAAGGATTCACTCTCGATGATCAGAAACGGCCGATTGATCGGTAATGGAAGCAGGTTGTCCGTGTACCCGGACAACCTTTTTTCTTGCAATCAGGGCATTACAGCAAGAAGGCCATCCCCCGATTATGAGCGCTTCTGTCGAGTTATGGGCGCACAATGAAAATTATGAGCACTTACGCAGAATTATAGGCGATTCTATCGAGTTATGATCGCGTAATTGGAGTTATGAGCGCTTCCTCGAACTTATAAGCGTTTTGCCTGATTTATGAGCGCATAGCCGAAGTTATGAGCTTATTGCAGGCTTATGAGCAAATTTCTGAAATATGAACGCGGCGAGAAGAATTAGATTTTTCGAGACAGAAAAAGCTGCCCTTCCCGGACAGCCCTTTCCTTTATTCTCTGTTTGTAAAAATCAAAATGAGACGCAACAATTCCAGAACGGCGACAGCAGCGGCTGCCACATATGTCATCGCGGCGGCGCTCAACACTTTTTTCGCATGTGCCTCTTCCTCATTGCGGATAACGCCAAGTTCTACGATTTGATTCATCGCGCGGCTGGAGGCATTGAATTCCACTGGAAGTGTGACAAGCTGGAACACGACCCCGACAGCCAATAGGACAATCCCGATCAGCAACATCGAATTCAAATTGGAGAAGATGAGACCGATCATTATGAAAATCCAAGAAGCGTTGGAAGTCAAGTTGACGGCAGGCACCATGCGATGGCGCAAGCGTAAGAATGAATAGGCTTCCTTATCTTGGATGGCGTGTCCGACCTCATGCGCAGCGACCGCTGTTCCCGCAACCGAAGCTTCATGAAAGTTAGCCGTCGACAAGGCGACAGTTTTCGTTAGTGGATTGTAATGGTCGCTTAATAACCCTTGGCTTTCTACCACTTTGACATTATGCAATCCGTTCTGATCCAAAATTAGACGAGCCACTTCGGCACCCGTCTTGCCGGATGTCGAAGGAATTTTCGCATATTTTTTGTATGTGCTTTTCACTTTGAATTGAGCATATAGCGGCAAGATGATAATCGCTGCGAAGTAAATCCAAAACATTGTCAGTTCCCTCCCTTTCTCTCTATTCTTTATTTTAGTATGCCCCTGCCCGAACCGCAACTATTTGCTATGATGCCGCGCGAGGTCTTTTTTTCCAAACTTGATAGGCGAGCCAGATGCACGCAATCGAAAGCCAGAATGTGAAATAGCCGATTTGCTCCATATGCTTCATCAAATCGTGATAAATCGGCATTTGGCCGAACACATAGTCAATGATGTCATTATGCAGTGTCCAAACTCCTGCCACCACAATGTGGATCAAACGGAAACGGTACAGCGGACTGTATAACACGGCTTGGACTGCCATCGCAAAATGCGAGAGGACCAACATCCAGCCAACCCGCCCGATAGAACCTGTTTCATACAATGTCAGCAAATTCATGACGACTGCCCATAAGCCGTATTTCACCAATGTGATGAGGGCCAGCGCTTCGATTAATTTGAAATTCCGTCCGATAAGCCAGCCGACAATTGCCAAGCAAAAAAACAGACTCGCTGTTGGGCTATCGGGCACAAAAATCCAGAAGACCGGTTCTGTCAATTCAAGCTGCCACATATACCAATAGTAACCGTATACCGTTCCGAATATGTTGACATACAGCAAAATCCATAAAAACGATTTATGCGATAAAATTGACCAAGCCAGTTTTAGTAATGAACCCATGGACATCTCTCCGATTGGTTTACCTTCATCTTATCTTATGTATGAAAAAAAGAGCCAGTTTCCTGACTCTTTTTTTCTTCGAACTGTTATGCTCCAAGGGCCATTTTAATGCGCTCCTGCATGAGATGCTTATTCAGCACCCAATTCCGCAATAAATTCAGCCATGACTTGGAGGTCTTCTTCTGAACCATCCCATGTTCCAGGAGGCATGTCGCCAACCCCGTCATGTGCAATAGTTACAATTTCTTCCGCTGTCAAGCCGGTACCCGAAAGCGGTTTACCGAGCCCGCCTTGGAAGGCATCCCCGTGACATCCGATACAAGATGAAGCTGCGTAGATTTGATATCCTTCAGCCTCTGCATCAAATTCAACCTCTTCGACAATCGCACCTTGTGCTTTCGCTGCTTCCCAGTCATGGTTCACGTATGATTCCCAAGTCAAATAGAAAAGTGCTGCGAAAGTCAACAACATGAATGCCGTTGGAAGTGGGCGTTTAAACGGACGGCGCTCTTTCGTCGTGTCCATGAACGGGACAAGCATCAAAGCACCCATAGCTAGTCCAGGAATTACGATCGCTCCGATGACGTTCCATGGTCCGGAAGCGAACTCATATTTCAGCAATTGGTACATCGACAGGAAGTACCAGTCCGGAACCGGCATATATGTCGTGTCCGTCGGATCTGCTTGACGTTCAAGCGGAGACGGATGAGCGACTGTTAAGATCAAGTAACCGATGAGGAATACAGCTCCGACCATCCATTCCTTCAAAAGGAAGTTCGGCCAGAATGCTTCCGTTTTACCAGGATATTCTGAGTAGTCTTTCGGGACGTTCGGCATTTTACCTTCAGCCTTGATACGTGAGTCCCCGACAAACTTCATCCCTTTACCGCGCTGCATAGTGTCCCCTCCTTAATTAAAAAATCAACGTTGGACGCGCGCTCTTATAGCGGTCCAGAAATACCTTGTCTTCGGATCATGATAAAGTGTGCCGCAAGCAACCCAAGCAAAGCAGCCGGTAAGAAGAATACATGAATCGCGAAGAAACGTGTCAATGTTTGTGCACCGAGAATTGTCGAATCCCCTGCAAGGAGGATTTTAATCGATTCACCGATGAACGGGACAGAAGCGGCAATCTCAATTCCTACTTTCGTAGCGAACAATGCTTTCATATCCCATGGCAATAGATAACCAGTAAATCCAAGGCCGAGCATGACAGCGAAAATAAGCACGCCGACAACCCAGTTCAATTCACGTGGCTTCTTGTAAGAACCTGTAAAGAATACACGTAATGTATGTAGGAACATCATGACAATAACTAGCGATGCCCCCCAGTGGTGCATCCCACGCACAATTTCACCGAATGCGACTTCATTTTGAAGATAGTAAACGGATTTCCAAGCATTTTCAATGTCCGGTGTATAGTACATCGTCAAGAACATACCGGATAAGATCTGGATGACAGTGACGAAAAACGTCAATCCCCCGAAACAATAAATGAATGCGGAAAAGTGGTGTGCAGGGTTTACGTGCTCAGGTACTTCGTGGTCAGCGATATCGCGCCAAATCGGGGTGATATCCAACCGTTCGTCAACCCAGTCATAAATTTTATTCAGCACTTCGGTCGTACCCCCTTACTTTTTAGACTAATGTGTTCGGTATTGTTTTTCCGATATAGACATAACCGTCTACCACTTCGACTTCATACTCGTCAAGTGGACCAATCGGTGGCGTCCCTTTTACGTTTTCGCCATTTTTCAAGTAACGTCCTGCGTGACATGGGCAGAAGAATTCATTCGCGTGTGCCGGGTCCCCTCCCCAGTTCACCGTACAACCCAAATGCTTACAGACAGGGGAAAGCGCGATGATTTTATCGCCTTCTTTATAAACCCAAGCCGTGTTGGATACGTCGGATTTATACCATGCATCTTGGCGATCCTTGATGGTAAAGTCGACACGCACCGGTACTTCCGTCAGCTCGTCCGCTTTATGCTCTGTCGGGATGAAATCACCACCGCCAGAAGCTTGCAAGACCGGATCGATTGCAAAGCGAACCATTGGCATCAGCATTGCAGAAGCCATGAAGCCGCCTGTACCCATCAATGTATAGCTAAGGAATTGGCGTCTAGACACTTTCTTGCTCATCAATTTCCCTCCTCTTACTTAAAGGTCAGTCCAACGGACATGCTTTTTCTAATTGTAATACTAGGACATATCTATGATATATCAATATGTATGGAAATTCAATCATGCTTTCCATACGTATTTCAGTTTGTGAACAAATATTGAATTTTTGATGAACCCGTCCATTTCCGCAGGTCAAGCCTTCTCAAAGCGCAGCGTATCCTACCTGCTGCCACCTTTCTTTCATTGCCCAGACCAAGCTGCCGTAAATTTCGGGACCAATTGACGAAATTGATCTTCTAAAATGGATTGCTTCAATTGGGCGTCCATGCTTTCAAGAGGAATCGCCGGAAGCCAGATCACCTGTCCTTTAAGCTCTATGCTTGTCCATGCCGGATCTGTTGTCAGGAAGAATATATGTTTGAACGGCATTTGGGACAAGTCGTCCCCCCATGCTTTGCCCATCTGTTCCATATCAACGGAGGGCGTGTAGGAAAACGGCGGAACGAGCACCATTCTTCCTTTAAATTGCGATTCGACAAACATTGTCAAGTGCATAAGGAAATCGGAAGAAGACGCTGCACTCTTCATCTTTGCCAAATCCGTCTCCACTTTTACAAGGGGGACGAGCAACGTATCAATATATTCTACTTGCTGCAAGTATGTATCCAAATCCTTTGCAGTCCAATTCATTCGAAAATCCCCCTTTTTTCCTCATGAAATAACTCCATCTCAAATGATGGAGTCATCAGTTTTTTGATAATTTCATATCGTTCAGCATGGCAGAAAGCTTGATAAAACGTTCCCTATCGTTAGAATCTAACGCCTCATCAACGCGTTTCATCAACGACTCCATCGTCATGGACTCAATACTTTCTTCGATCAATCGTTCCGCCAATTTCCGGTCGCTTTCACTCACTTGCAAATAGGCCGGAAGAAACGGATTTTCCTCACGAACGCTCGCATATTGCGGACAAGCATGGCTATTTGGGAAATTCAGCTGGATATACATCTTGTCATCCGGATGCAGCCGCAAGTCATGAAATGATTTCTCGGCATCCGCCGTCATCAAATTCCCTTTATAAAAGCGGAACGGGATGCTTTCGGAATCCGTTGTCGACATGACCATCGCCCGCGGACAATAATGCGCTTCATCTGTAAAATGAACGTTCTGTAGAAGGTGCTCATGGCTTAGGAGATAATTCAAGATCCACACACATTCACGGCGTTTCAATTTATACCGTTTCAAGAACCATCGAACAAAGTCCTTTTTTGCTGTGACAGGAATCATGGCCGTCATATCACACCTCCTCGTCATTTTGCGCTTCTAGAAAAGTCCTCCAATTCTCATCAGGAACAAGCTCGACCAACTCTCGGACAATTGCGATCGCTTCTTTGCGCTTGCCCTCTTCCAAAAGGAAATTGGCGTAGCTTTCAAGAAACCCGAAGTCTTCTCTCATTCCATTATATGCCTTACTATAGAATACGTATGCCTCCTCAAATTGTTCCATCCGTTCTGAAGCATACGCCATAAATGAATTCAAAAGCGGGATATCGCCGGCCACTTCTTTTGAATCGGCCAATAGATCAAGCAATTCTTCGTCTTTTTCTCTTTCATTATACAAGGAAGCGAGCGTAATGAGCGGCTCGATATATTCCGGGTCCAACGCCAGCGCCTCTTCCAGATGCTGTTCCGCTTCGTCAGGCAGACCCAATTTCACAGCGGACTTACCCGCCGCTAGCCGGAGCTCCTTGTCGTACGGGTCGCGCTTAATCCCCTCCTGAAACCATTCATACGCTTTCCGATCGTCTCCTGTCAGGACATACGCCTGTCCGATGAGCATATAAGCCGAAAAATAATCCGGATCCATATCAATCAATTCGGTCAACAACCGAATCGACTGTTCCGACTGACGTGTCTGATAATAGGCAAACGCTGCGCCAAACAGATTATCCGGCGTCCTTTGGGAATCCAATAACTCTTCGTAATACGGAATGGCCTCTTCATAAGCCGCGCCTGCACTGTAAGCCTCCGCCAGCCGGGAAGCGATGCTGACGCCCCCCACTTCGTCGGTCTCTTTCAACAGTTCCAAATAAAGGCGGGCCGCTTCCCCAAATTTCCCTGCGTCCAACAACAATTCCGCATATGCGAAACGGATGATCGGCTCGTGGGGAACAAGAGAATGGGCTTCTTTAATCTTCGAAAGCGCCGCTTCCGCCATGCCGGTCATTTGATAGAAGTCAGCCAGCGCCAACAACGCTTGGACATATTCATCATCATCCGGCTTGACTTCGGAAAGAAGCAAAAGTGCCTCATCCTCTTCTCCGAGTTCCAGCAGCGTGCCGGCCCGGTCAATTTTCAACTGGGCTTCATCAGGAAGATGGACCCGTAACATCTCGTATAGGCGATCCGCTTCCTGAATAAAACCATATTCACTTAATAAACCGGCAGCGTCATAGAGCGCATCGAAATCGGTCGAAGCTTCCAGCTTTCCGATCGCCTGATGAAGTGCGTCGAGATCGCCGTCCAAAATAATTGTTTCGATTTCCTGTAACTGCCCCATATTTTCACCTGTTCTTTCGTGATATATACACCAGCCGCATATTATTCAGCGCCTTGGAATGCTGTCAATTTTTCCAGATCTTCGAAAAAATTCGGATAGGAAATGGCAATGCAAGCTGGGTCTTCGATTGTCACAGCATCCGAAGCGGCAAGCGCTGCAATAGCAGCCATCATGCCGAGGCGATGGTCCCCGTAGGAAGAAAGGGTTCCTCCTGAAAGTGGTGTCGGCCCTTCGATAATCATACCATCTTCCGTCTCTTCGATAGCTGCTCCCAGCTTCTTCAGTTCGGTCACAACGGCTTTGATCCGGTCCGTCTCCTTGACGCGCAGTTCTTCCGCGTCTTTGATCACCGTCTTGCCTGCCGCTTGTGTCGCGAGGAGAGCGAGAATCGGCAATTCATCGATCAGCCTCGGGATGATATCGCCGCTAATTTCCGTACCGCGTAAATCGGCATGTGAAATGCGTACTGTGCCATACGGTTCGCCTTGCTGCCCTTTATCTTCCAGATACTCGATTTGGGCGCCCATCGCTTGGAGCACATCGAGGATGCCGGTCCGTGTCGGGTTCAACCCGACGTCCGTAAATACGACTTCACTGCCTGGTACCATGGCGGCCGCAACCATGAAGAATGCAGCCGACGAGATATCCCCCGGTACGACGACATCGGTGCCGGCCAATGTCTGGCCCCCCTCCATAGATACCGTATCCCCTTCCTTCTGGAGAACGACACCGAACTGCTGAAGCATGCGCTCCGTATGATCGCGGGAAACCGAGTCTTCTTGAACGGTTACTATACCATCTGCTCGTAAACCCGCAAAAAGAATAGCGGATTTCACTTGGGCGCTCGCGACTGGCATCTTGTAATCGATCGCCTTCAACGGCGGGGTCCCTTTGACTCGCAGCGGCAACAGATCGCTATCCGTTCCTTCCGCCGTAATGGAAGCACCCATCGACAAAAGAGGGCCAGTCACCCGCTTCATCGGGCGCTTCGACAGATACTGATCGCCAGTGAGCACCGACTCGACGTTGGAGCCTGCCAGGATGCCGAGCATGAGCCGGGCAGTCGTCCCGGAATTCCCTGCATACAATTCACCCGCTGGAGTGTGCCAATCAGCCATACCCGGACTGTCAATCGCCACGTCCGTCCCATCCCGCTCAATGGATACACCGAGCTGCTTAAAAATGTCAAGCGTCCGCAAGCAGTCTTCCCCTTCTAGGAAACCGGAGATATTCGTTTTTCCCTTTGCGATGGCACCGAGCATGATTGCCCGGTGGGAAATCGATTTATCACCCGGTACTCTAATTTCGCCATGCAGTCGCGGCTTGTTAAACGCTACCGTTTTCTTTTGCGTCATGAAGCGATTCCTCCCTTAGATGATTTGCATCGAATAATCCGTCGCTTTCGACAGGGCTGCCCTCGCTCGCTTCCGGTCTTCCGCCGTTTGAAAACTGATCACCAAGATGCCGTAGACATCCGTCCTTGTTTCAACAATCCGGATATTCGTCAAACTGATCCGCTCATCTGCCAAGATTTTTGTGATTTCCGAGACAATCCCAGGGGTGTCCGGAATATCGATATGTAAATCAAACGTCATATAGAGCGCTCCTTGGACCGCTCCTTCATAAGTGGATGGCAATTCATCCCGGAATTTCTTCGCATCTGCAAAGAAGTCGTAGATCTGGTCCGGGTCATTCATTTTCAACATTTCGCGGATATTGCTCATTTCATCAATCCAGCCATTCAATTGCGTCAATAGCTCTTCCCGGTTTTGAATCGTGATATCCCGCCACATGACCGGATCTGCAGAAGCGATCCGTGTAAGGTCACGGAATCCACCCGCCGCGAGCTTTTTGACGAATGGTTGTCCTTCCTGCTGATCCGCCAGCCGGCCGACCAAAGAGGAAGCGACAATATGAGGAAAATGGCTGACAATGGCTGTCATCCGGTCGTGCTCATCCGCTCCTAAGACAACAATCTTCCCTTTTGTCGGGGCCAACAGGTCGCGAAGCCTGTCCACTTGTTCCGTGGAAGCTTTTTCGGAAGGCGTCAAAATAAAATAGGCATTTTCAAATAAGTGCGCTTTGGCCGCCGAAACCCCGCTCTTATGCGAGCCGGCCATCGGATGTCCCCCGATGAACGTCCAACCCCTGTCTTCCAGAGCCTGGGCAGCCTGCATGATGGGCTGCTTCGTGCTGCCCGTATCCGTCAAAATGACATCCTCTTTCAACTCCCAATCCAACATTTCGGACATCAAGGACACGGTCGTATTGACCGGCGTCGCAAAGATGATGAAATCCGCTTGCGAACAAGCGGATTTCGCGGATGGGGCAATCACATCGATTATGCCACGGCGGTACGCTTCGTCCGCCGTCGAGTACGATCTGTCAAATCCTGTTACATGAATAGCAGGGTTTCGTTTGATGGCAAGACCGAGCGAACCGCCGATCAAGCCAAGTCCAATAATTGCTACTCTCACTTTACCGGATGCCTGCCTTTTTCGGAAATTAATGACGCCATCGCTTGGAAGAAGCCGCTGTTTTGCTCTTCTGAACCGATTGTGACGCGAACATAGCCAGGCGTGCCTAGCGCATTTCCGCTACGAACAATATAGCCATATTGCAATAGATGCTCAGATGCTTCATCCGCATCTCCCGGAACTTGGATCAATACGAAATTCGTATGGGAATCGAACAGATCCAATTCATTCGCCTCGGCAAACTGTTTGAACCGCTCCCGTTGCACATGGTTCAATTCCCGGCATTGTTCGATGAATTGTTCATCTTCCAGCGCTTTTGCCGCCACAGCAGTCCCGAGGGTGTTGTTATTGAATGGATTCCGCACTTTATTCAACTCGGTGATAATGGCTGGCTGGCCTACCGCGTAACCGACACGGAATGCTGCCAATCCGTATGCTTTCGAAAACGTACGAAGGACCAGGATATTCGGGAATTTGTCAATTAGCCGGATGGAATCGGCGTGTGAAGACTCTGTTATATATTCATAATAGGCCTCATCCAAAACGACGAGGATATGTTCAGGCACTTGCGCCAAGAACACTTCCAATACGCCTGCTGGAATGAGATTCCCTGTCGGATTGTTCGGATTACAAACCCAGATCACGGACGTTTTGTCATCGATCGCTTTGAGGAATCCATCCAGGTCATGCTGTCCGTCCACCAACGGCAGCTCTATCACTTCGGCGCCCTCCACTTTCGCGTTATGAGCGTATTGTGGAAATGTCGGAGTCGCCATGATCGTATTCGTATCCGGTCCGAGAAGTGCACGGGAAATGATGGACACGATTTCATCCGATCCATTCCCAAATAAGAGGAAGTCCTCTCCCACTTGATGTTTACTAGCCAGTTTGGTACGCAATTCCCCCGCATGGCCTTCTGGATAAATTTCAGGTTGTAGCTGCCCTTCGCATATGAATTCCTTTACTGACGGCGCACAGCCATATGGATTTTCATTGGAAGCCAATTTATGCACTTCTTTCAAGCCATACTGACTCATCACATCTTCAATTGATCTGCCTGGTTTGTACGGTCTCATTCCACCGAGTTCCTTTTTCCATTTCATCTTTTTTCCCACCTGTCCATACATTTCGTATTATTTTTGTAAATCAGGTCTTAATTTCACCGCTTCGTTTTGATACACGTGTTCCACATCGCTTTGTGGCGTATCTGAATTCGCATGCATCAATACCCGGATACAAAGCGGCAATCCACCGGGTACATCCATTTCATGAAAGCACATGACCGGCACATATTTCCACCCCTCGATGGAGCGGACCGCTTTTGCCGGGAACGTTGACTTCACGTCTACGGTTGTTGATATCATAACAGAAATGATATCAGATGGGGCTATTTTATTCGCCTCTGCCATCTCTTGCACAAGTGCTTCTGTCGATTGAAGGACGGCTTGTTCTTCATCTTGCTGGACGGTTGTCGCCCCACGGATCCCTCTTACTGTCATCGAATCGGTTCCCCCTCCGTTTTCTCTCTTAAACGATCAAACGCAAATTCACAATGTTCTCTCGTTACCTCCGTGACATACGGTTTTCCAACTTCGTTCAATAAAACAAAGTTCAATTTGCCGAATGACGCTTTTTTGTCCTTTTCCATATATTGAAGGAATTGTTCGAAGGAGTGCTCATGCACGGGCTGGAATGTATAGCCGTTAGATAAAGCGAATTGAATGAAGCGTTTCGTCACTTCCGCGTCAATCGATCCGTCCTGTTCTTCGCTTAAAATCAAGCTATAAGCCATCCCGATCATGACGCACTCGCCATGGCTCAAGCCGCCAAAGCCGCAAACCGCTTCCACCGCATGGCCGAACGTATGGCCGAAATTCAGGAATTTACGGGTGGAATGCTCGAATTCATCCTCCGCGACGATGCGCGCTTTTACGTCAATTCCTTTCAAAAGCTCCGTAGCCAGCCATTCAACGGATGGCTTGGAAAATGAAGGGTTGGAAAGCAAAGCATCTGTCCAATCCTTGTCGGAAATGAAAGCATGCTTCAAAAGTTCCGCCATACCGGATCGAATTTCACGCGGTGGCAAAGTCTCAAAAAGTTCCGTTTGGAAAATGACACCCGACGGCTGGTGGAAAGAACCGACCATATTCTTCCCTTCCGGCATATTGATGGCCGTCTTCCCGCCGACCGCACTGTCATGTGCAAGGATCGTTGTCGGGCACTGCACATAGCGGATCCCCCGCATAAAAGTCGCGGCAACAAAACCGGTCAAGTCGCCGCATGCTCCTCCACCGAAGGCAATGAGCAAGGAATTCCTCGTGAAATTATTTTGGAGAAGGAAGGATTGGCATTCGACGTAGACGGCCGGGGACTTGCAGCTTTCCCCCGCCGGAACCGTCTTGACCAAGATGTCCCTTCCATTTTTCCGCAATGCTTCCTGCAATAAAGGCAAATGGAGTTCGGCAACGTTCTCGTCGGCCAGGATACCAATGCGATCGGCGCTATCCAACAGAGCTGCATAGTCCGTGGCGAATAAAGAATACGCTTCCCGGCCGATATGGACTTCATATTCATGGTCTTTAATCTCGACGGTCAGTTTCCCCACAATCAAAACTCCTTTGCATAGCGTCTGTACGCTTCCATGTCCTGTTTCAAAGCATCCATCATATCGGAACGGAACTCATCCATGATCGCTTTCGCCAGTTCTGTAGCAATGACATGCTCTGCAACGACAGACGCTGCAGGCACCGCGCAAGGGTCGGAACGCTCAATGGTAGCGACAAACGGCTCTTTGGAATCTATATCGACACTTTCAAGGGGTTTATAAAGGGTCGGGATCGGTTTCATTACTCCACGGATGACGATTGGCATGCCGGAAGTCATTCCACCTTCAAGACCTCCGAGCCGGTTGGATTTCCGATAATAGCCGCGCTCTTCATCCCAAGCGATTTCATCATGTACTTCGCTACCATACTTTTTCGCCATTTCAAAACCAAGGCCAACTTCAACACCTTTAAACGCGTTAATGCTCATCATGGCGCCTGCCAGTTTGCCATCCAGCTTGCGATCAAATTGGACGTGGCTGCCAATTCCAGGAGGGCAGCCTTCAATGACCACTTCGACGACGCCGCCGATCGTATCGCCGCGTTCCTTCGCCGTGTCAATCGCTTCCACCATCCGCTTGGAAGCTTCCGGATCCGCACAATAGACAGGGTCACTCTCGATGATTACTCGGAGCTCCTCTACATCTTTCCCTGCATATGTATCGGGATTTGTTGTAATGCCACCGATTTCAGTCACATGAGCGACTGTACGGATGCCCAATTCCCGAAGAAACTGCTTCGCCACCGCACCGATCGCCACACGCATCGTCGTTTCCCGTGCAGAGGATCGTTCCAAAATATTTCGTAAATCACGATGTCCGTATTTGATGCCGCCGACCAGATCCGCATGCCCGGGACGCGGTCTCGTTATCTGTCTACGAATATCTTCCGGTTTCGTATCTTCCGGGAGCGGCTCGATGCCCATGATCGACGTCCAGTGCTTCCAATCATCATTGACGACCGTCAACGTGACCGGCGAGCCGAGCGTCTTGCCATGCCGCACGCCAGATGTGATTTCCACTTGGTCTTTTTCAATTTGCATGCGTCTGCCACGGCCGTGGCCGCCTTGTCTTCTTGTCAGTTCTTTATTGATCATCTCGGCAGTCAATTCCATTTGGGCGGGCAGCCCTTCAATGATTGCCGTCAATTGTGGGCCATGTGATTCACCGGCAGTAAAATATCTCATTTCATTTCCTCCTATGGGGCCTTGATAACATCTGTATGAATGCACTTTATCAAACTAAAGGGTTTTTGACCATGTTAAAATAGAAAAAAATCCGGAGAATATCCGGATAGCTCACGAATTTGGACAGACGGTCAAAGTTTTCTATAGAAAAACGTATCTTCCGATTCAAAGCCGTATTTTCCGGGATTAAAAATCTGTTCGGTGCTTCCGACAAAAAGAATGCCTCCCGGTTTCAAGGAGTTGGAAAAGTTTCTATAAATCTGATCCTTCGCCTCTTCCGTGAAATAGATCATGACATTCCGGCAAACGATCAAGTCATACCCCGTATCATATCGATCATCCAGCAGGTTATGCTGCTTGAACGTCACGGTGCGCTTCACTTCATCCTTCACTTGGTAAAAGGCGCCCTCGTTGTTAAAATACTTCGAGACGATTGGGGTTGGAGCCTCTTTCAAAGAACGTTCCGGATAGAGGCCGACTTTCGCTTTTTCCAAAACCCCCACATCCAGATCGGTCGCTAGGATAGAAATGTCACGCAGCGGAATATGGTTGGATAACACCATTGCGATTGTATATGGCTCTTCCCCTGTCGAACAGGCGGCACTCCAAATCTTCAATTTTTTATTATTGGCGAGCAGTTTCGGAAAGATTTTCTTTTCCAATACGTCCCAGCGCTGGGCATTGCGGTAAAATTCCGACACATTAATCGTCATTCGATCCAAAAATTCTTCCAGCATGTCCTTATTATTATGTATGGCTGCGTAATAATCGTTGAAATTCCGATATCCCCTTTTTTCATAAAGGGATGTCAGCCTTCTTTTCATTTGAGCTTCTTTATAGAGCGACAGATCAATGCCCGTTTTCCGCTTGATATTTTCAATAAAAGTTCCATAATCAGCCAATGTTCACCCTCCTGCTTCACCCGTCCATTCTTTCATTATAACTGATTTATCAAACGTTTTGTATAACAAAAAAACAGCCATGCGAGACGTATGGCTGTTTTCCAAAATCAGTTGATCCAATTGTTCATTAATTTGTCATAAGCAACGAGTTCTTCTTCTTTAAAGAAGAGATTGATTTCACGGACCGCTGATTCAGGTGAGTCGGAACCGTGGATGATGTTCTTGCCGACTGTTACTGCAAAGTCACCACGAATGGTGCCTGGTGCAGATTCTTTCGGGTTTGTCGCTCCCATCATGAGACGCGCAGTCGAGATGACGTTCTCGCCTTCCCAAACCATCGCGAAAACAGGGCCGGACGTGATGAATTCAACCAATTCGCCAAAGAATGGACGCTCTTTATGCTCACCGTAATGTTGCTCTGCAAGCTCTTGTGTAATTTGCATCAATTTACCGCCGACTAATTGGAATCCTTTGCTTTCAAAACGGCTTACGATTTCGCCGACCAGGTTACGTTGTACGCCGTCAGGCTTTACCATTAAAAATGTTCTTTCCATTTTTGTCCACTCCTTCAACATATGTATCGGATTTTATCCTCATAAATCGTACCATCCGGTATCGGAACTTTCAACTTTTAGTCAATATTTCCGTTTCCCGATAAAAGCCGCGATTTGCATGAACGCTTTTTTGGCATCCCCGTCCGGGAAGGCTTTGATTTCATCCAGTGCTTTCCGCAAATAAAGATCGCTCACTTTCTGGGCTTTTTCTATCGCATCCGACTGGCGGATGTACGCCAGCATTTCACGCCGCCCAGACTCGGTCAAGGTGCCATCAAAGGCCTGTTCCATATAGGGCCTAAATTCCAAATCATCTTTGATGTATAAAATGGGCAGAGTTAAATGGCCGTTGAGCAAGTCGCTACCCGCCGGCTTCCCTAATTCTTTATCCGTAGAGGTAATATCCAAAATATCATCGACGATTTGAAAGGCCATTCCTGCGTAATACCCGAAACGGCCCAAGCGTTTCACAAGAGCGGGCTCGACATTGGAGACGAGGCCGCCCAGTTCACAGCTGGATGATAAAAGTAGAGCGGTTTTCCGCTTAATACGACGCAAGTAGTCGCGGATGGATTGTTCCACTTTTTGCTGATGTTCAATTTGAATGATTTCCCCTTTGCAGATTTCCAGCATCGTATTGGCAAGAAGCTGATGGACCGGTTGGACTTGAATCTCGCCAATCGATGTAAGGGCTCGGGAGAAAATAAAGTCGCCTGTATACATCGCAACTCGGTTATCCCATCTCGCTTTCACCGTTTCCATTCCGCGCCGCATATCTGAGTCATCGATCACATCGTCATGGACAAGGGACGCCATATGAATCAGCTCCAAGGAAACAGCCACCTTCGCCATCTCTTTCATCGAGTAGTCACCGAATTTAGATGCCAATATGACGAAAATCGGACGGATCCGCTTCCCTCCTGCCCGTAAAAGGTGCAAAGAAGCCTGTTCTATGACGGGGGAAGCGGAGTGGACCGAGCGCTCCAATTCCTTCTCGACATAGGTGAGATCTTTCCGGAAATTGGCATAAAGCGACATTAACTTCATTTTTTCCAAAATGACCCACTTCCCTCGCGGTAATTATTGTTTGAATCCGATGTGGCCTGCCGCCGCGCCGCCACTATAAGATTTATACGAGACATCTCGGAAACCGACGTCGACAAATAATTGGGCCAGTTGTTTCATACCTGGGAAATCATGAGCCGATTCCTGCAACCATGAATATTCCTTGTAGCTTTTTGCAAATACTTTTCCGAGAAATGGCATGATGAACCGAAAATAAAAACGGAATAGCTGGCGATAGCCTGGGGCTTCAGGTTGGGAAGTTTCCAAGCAAGCAATCATTCCACCCGGTTTCAACACGCGATGCATTTCGGATAAAACTGTTGCAAAGTCAGGGACATTACGCAAGCCGAAGCCGATCGTCACATAATCGAACGATCCATCTGCGAACGGCAATGACATGGCATTTCCTTGCTGAAGCGTAATATTGGAATAACTCTCCACTTTCGGCTGTGCCGCTTCCAACATGCCCGCACTGAAATCAAGGCCGACCACGTTACCTTCCGGCCCGACCGCTTCCGCCATGGCAATCGTCCAATCCGCTGTTCCACAACAAACATCCAGCGCATGGGAGCCTTTCCGGATCGCCATACGCATCATAATATCTTCCCGCCATTTTTTATGCTGGTTAAAACTGATCACGGAGTTCATCTTGTCGTAATCGCTGGATATTTTCTCAAATACCTTATGTACTTTTTGTTCTTTAGATATCGACAAAGGACTAACCTCTTTTCTTTCAATGGCGACTCGGGGCGCGAGTGAGGCGCCAGGCCGCCGAGTGGGACATCAACAACAGACCCCTGACCCAGCCGCTTCCATCGCAACGTCCATCAAATCATTTTACCTGTAAGAGGCGCAATAACCTGCTGAATTTCATTCCGCAAATAGGGTGCAAGGAAATCGGACGAGTCAATGGCTTCCTGTAGTTGCCGAGTCAAATGGGTGACGAGGCGTTGGTGGCTCTCAGCTTCCAGTCGTCTTCCAAATTGTTCATCCACCATGGCACCGTCCTCTTTTCGCATCGCGGTCAATCGAAGCAAAGGCAACGCACTACTAGCAAACGGCGCGTATCTCGAGAATCCGAAGGCGTTTAGAAACTCCACAACACAACCCGCTTCAATGAGCTGGTATGCGACTAGGAGCTCCTCAACTGAATCGGGCATCTGTTCATGACAGATTGTCTTCATTTCATTTATGTGGCCAATTGTCTGAGATAGCAATCGGATAAAGTCGAATTCCGGAAGCGAGGCAAGCAGCTTGTAGTGCACTCCGCTGAAATGGTCTCCCGCCAGCACAGTCAATTGCTGCCTCTTCGTAGAGACTGATCGGGGAGAAATGGAATCATGTGCATCAAATGCTGCATGTACCGCTCCCACGGCAATGGCGGCCGTATTTAAACGGGCTGTCCATCTCTCGTCATTCAGCATGGGCAATAAGAGAAATAACGCCTTTTTGGAATTAATCACCGTCCCACCGATATCCCTTTCGACAATCGGCTCCCGGATGGCAAGCTCCACTTCAAGTATGTAATTTTCGATTTGCCTCTTCATTTTTTGTCTTTCCATCATCGGATCTCCAATCAAAGGCGCCCCTCGACAAGATTGCCAAGCGACAGTTATTCCTTCCCTTCACTTTCCACAACACCGAATGCTGTGTGAATCTCAGCGGTCCCGCGAATTTTAATCGCTGAAGTGTGTTCCGTGAACTGGGCAATCATCACTTCTCCACGGTCCAGTTTCTCCGTGTGATGAAATTTCGTGTCATTCCCTCTCGTCAATCCGATGACGTTCACACCATCTTCTTTCGCTTTGATGACGATATATTCGGGCTGTACCATAGTCCCCTCTCCCATCTGTAAATTGTTGTTCCCATCATACCATAGAAGAGGAGAATGCCGCAAAATAGTCAGGACATCCGGATAAGGGAAAGAATTTCGGCACGCTTCACTTCATCATGCTCATACACACCACGCGCCACAGTCGTAACTGTCTTGGCACCCGGCTTTTTAATGCCCCGCATTGTCATGCACATATGCTCGGCTTCAATGACCACATAGACCCCATACGGATTCAACATGTCCATCATCGTATCCGCTACGGTGGAGGTGATACGCTCCTGCAATTGCGGGCGTTTCGCTGTTGTTTCCACCGCCCGGGCTAATTTGCTGAGTCCCGCTACAACACCGTCACGCGGAATGTATGCAACATGGGCCAGTCCGAAAAAAGGGACGAGATGGTGTTCACACATTGAATGGAACTGTATATCTTTCACCAAAACGACTTCATCATGGTTTTCGTTAAATACGGTCGTAAAGTATTCTTTCGGATCTTTCCCCATGCCTTCGAAGACCTCGGCATACATTTTGGCGACCCGCTTTGGCGTTTCCAACAATCCTTCCCGGTTCGGGTCTTCCCCGATCGCCTCTAGGATCATCTTGACCGCCTCTTCAAGTTTCTGATTATCAAACTGCTGCATTTATTTAAGAAACCTCCTCAATCGGAATGTAAGTAATGGCTGACCGGAGGGGATTTCTTCCCGCTATCGGACCGGTACGGCACCCTCATCTGTCCGCCCTAATAGTAGGGGTGCGGACCGCTGTTTCAACGGAGGGAGCGAGTACATCAAAAATAGTAGCATACTCCCGCATATCCGTACAGTTTACAACCTTTAAATGATCCGGGCAAAATCAACCATACAAGCAAGCGATTATTTACCCGGAGAAACGATCATAAATCTCCGCAAGCGATCATAACTCCAAACAAACGCCCATAAATCACTGCAACCGATCATAACTCCAGATAACCGCCCATAACTCACCGCAAACGATCATAACTACAGACAACTGCCTATAACTCCTCACAACCGATCATATCCCCAGATAACCGCCCATAACTCGCCACAACCAATCATAACTCCAAACAACCGCCCATAACTCCAAACAACCGCCCATAAACCCACCATGCCCCACTGAAAAGGAGCCCATCCAATCATCCTGCCGAAGCAAGGGTGATGGATGGACTCCTATGTAGGTTCGTAATTATTTCACAGCATCCTTAAGCGCTTTCCCTGCTTTGAAAGCAGGAACTTTGCTTGCTGCGATATCGATTTCTTCCCCGGATTGCGGGTTACGTCCTTTACGAGCAGCGCGCTCACGAACTTCAAAGTTTCCGAAACCGATCAGTTGCACTTTATCTCCCTTTGCAAGAGTCGACTGGATCGTATCGAATACAGCCTCAACAGCTTTTGTAGCATCTTTTTTTGTAAGACCTGCCGCTTCGGCTACAGAGTTAATCAATTCTGTTTTATTCACACCATTCACCTCCTCTCAAAGGGGATGCTTTCGCTGATAACACTGTAAAAAGAGTATCATACCAGCATCCGCGACGCAACAATATTATCGTGTTTTCCCCATTATGATGCAGTTTCTCCAAAAATAACGAAAAAAGATCCGCTTTTCACGGATCTTTTTGGTTCAAACGATGAAAGTGACCATGCCCTTATTCCCATCATTGACCATTTGCTCAATCGTTTCGCGCAACCGATTCCGGGCATTGCCGGGGACGGAGTTCGTTTTAAAGCGGATACTTTCCTTCATCACTTCGTGCAGCGGTGTGCCAAATAGAGAAGTTTGCCATAAAGCATCCCGATCATGCAGATACGCATGCTTTAATTCTTTCAGCAAATGGTGGCTATGGAATTCAGAGCCGATGAGCGGTGAAAATTCGGCTTCCATATCTACCCGGATGACGTGTAACGATGGAGCTGTCGCTTTCATCCGGACGCCGAAGAAGTCGTTTTGCTTAATAAGCTCCGGCGGGGATGGATTAAAATCATGCAGCGATGGTAAAGCGATGCCGTACCCATCCTTCTTCGCCGTTTCAATTGCTTCTGCATATAAATTGTACGACTTTTTCGCTTTGGCCGCTTCTTTTACAAAAAGGAGCCAATCTTTCTTCGTGCCGATCTCTTGCTCCATAATTTCTTCGCACACTTCCCGGAAAGCGCCTTCCTCGACTTCAATACGGATGATGGCTTTCCCTTTCCCCGCATCAACCTCGACGACTTCGGAAGATTTTACATGGTCTACATCCCGTAACAGTTCCGCAATCTCCTGTACTTTCCGGATTTTCGATATGCCGAGAAATCCTTCATTTATCACATTATCGATAGAGGCATTTAACATATGCTCACTTCCGAGCACGTCCATCCAGTCGGGCTTTTGCAATTCGATGTCTGAAATCGGGAACTCATAGAGCGCTTCTTTTAGTATGAGTTGGATTTCCTGCGCGTTCAATTGATCGGCACTAATGGCAATGACTGGCACGCCATGCGTTTCATGCAGCTGCTGCTTCAATTGGACCGTCCGCTCGTTCGCCGGCATTTTGGAATTCAGCACGATGACAAACGGTTTGCCGATCTCCTTTAATTTGCCGACGATTTCCGTCTCCGCCACTTCCGCCGCTTCACGCGGAATATTATTCACCGTCCCGTCCGTCGTCACGAGGATGCCAATCGTGGAATGGTCACGGATCACTTTATCCGTCCCGATGCGTGCGGCTTCTTCAAACGGGACCGGTTCGTTATGCCAAGGTGTATGGACATATTTCGGTCCATCTTCGTCTTCATAGCCCTTCACGCCATCGATCACATAGCCGACGCAATCTGCCAGCCGGATCTGGAACTTCAAATCTCCCTCCCCAACCGAAACCGATGTCCCCTGTGCCGGAACGAATTTCGGTTCCGATGTCATAATGACAGGGCCCGGTGAACTTTGGGGAAGTTCGTCTTGCGCCCGGATTCGGTCGGACGGCTCTGTCATATTCGGTATGACCACTTCTTCCATAACCCGTTTCACGAATGTCGACTTGCCTACCCGGACCGGGCCGACAACACCGATATAAATATCACCGTCTGTGCGTCTAGCCAAACTTTCATACAATTCTTCTTTCATTCCATCGTCCTCCTTTTCTGCGCATAGTAGTTTATGAGAGTAAAAAACGTTTCATGCCTAAGACATGAAACGTTTTTCAAAATCCGCCTATTTCAGGAAGACGGGCTCATTTTCACTATTCACCGTATAAGGAAGGGAATACGCCGGTAATACCGGGTAGTCATCAGACAATAAATGACGGATATCTTCTCCTGCTTGGACATTCGGCTTTTCATTTTGCAAAATTCGATGCAAATCGATGGAGTAGTCCACATAAAATTCCCCATTGCCCCCGATAACGATCGGCAATTGTGCATCAGAATATGGGCTTGGGACCGTCACCGGCTCTTTAAAACCCATTTTTTTATAATCAATCGCATAGACGTGCTCCCCAACCGATTCTTTGAATGGGACGGAGCTATTGATATTCTGCCGCAGCTTCAGTTCCCGGATCCGTTCGGCGGCGCGCAAATCCACCAATTTCACTACCGGTTTGGTTTCTACGTCCATTAATACGTATTGATAGATGCCGCCAGTCTCGTAGGCATTGGATGGAATTTTTTCCATATAGGCTGGAACGATTTTTGAGAACTCTACCGGATACTTGATATAAAGATCGGTTTCTTGGTCTCGGGTTTTAATCGGCAAAAGGCCACCTGAGTTTTTTTGATATGTATCCACTGCCAGCTGCACACTGTTCAGCTGGTCCTCATAAGGAATTTCCCGGGTTGCCTTCTCGTCTCCGGGATACATGCAGCCCGTCAGCATCATCAAAGACCCGACAAGCAAGATGATTCCGATCCATTTTACATTATATTTCATTACGCCCCTCCTGTAGGACCATTAAATACGAGATAGACCATGGCAAAAAACGAAATGATCAGAAGGGAATAGGCCACGAGGGCAAAGATCACTTTTAGAAATCGATTTTTCAGTTTATGGCGGCTCGCATAAATGAGACCCATGGAAATCGCCATGAATCCCATTGCATAAAACGACAGCCACATCTTATCCATTGCTGACAAGATTCGTCATCCTTTCATCATCGTACATCAACGGTTGCCGAAGAGATCTTCGACTTCCTGCTTTTTCATCCGTTTCATCAATTGATCGACCGCTTCTTTTGGCGGCACGTCTTCGAACAGGACGGTATAAAGAGCCTCAGAGAGAGGCATTGGAACGTCATAACGGATCGCCAGCTGATGGACCGCTTTGGCCGTGCGTACCCCTTCGATGATCATTCCCATACCCGCAATGACCTCTTCCAAGCTTTTCCCTTGCCCGAGCATATTCCCCGCCTTCCAGTTTCGCGAATGGACACTCGTACAAGTGACGATCAAATCGCCCAGCCCCGTCAATCCGGAAAAAGTGAGCGGACTAGCCCCCATTTTCACACCGAGACGCGTAATTTCAGCCAACCCCCTCGTAATAAGCGCAGCCTTTGCATTATCGCCATAGCCGAGCCCGTCCGAGACGCCGGCAGCGAGGGCGATGACGTTTTTCAGCGCCGCTCCGATTTCCACACCGACGAGATCATTATTTGTATAGACCCGGAAATACGGATTCATGAATAAATCCTGCACCTGTTCCGCCGCCTCCATATTAGATGAGGCGGCCGTAACCGTCGTCGGATGTCGCAACACAACTTCTTCCGCATGGCTCGGACCGGAAAGTACTACGACCGAATCCCGTTTCGAAGCATGGATTTCTTCTTCAATGATCTCGGAAATCCGCTTTAACGAATCCGGTTCGATCCCTTTCGATACATGAACAACCAGTTTAGAACTATCCAAAATGCTGTTCAATTCGGCACACACTTCGCGCATCGATTTGGTCGGCACTGCAAGAATCACCACATCTCCGTGATTCGCCGCCTCTGCCAGATCGGCTGTCGCTTTCAAAGAGTGCGGCAATTGCATGCCCGGCAAATAAGATTCATTCGAATGCCGCTGATTGATTTCTTCGGCTTGTTCAGAACGCCGCGCCCAAATGAGACAGTCATGCCCGTTTTCGGCCAAGACGAAGGCAATGGCAGTGCCCCAGCTTCCCGCCCCGAGTACAGCAACTTTTTTCAATGTCAATCCATCCTTTCCATGGGAAAAAGATCAGCTTCTCGCCCGTGTAATGAGCCGGATCGGTGTTCCTTCGAATCCAAACGATTCACGTAGACGATTTTGCAAAAACCGTTCATATGAGAAGTGCATGAGCTCCGGTTCATTGACAAATACGACAAAAGTCGGCGGCTTGATAGCCACTTGGGTGACATAATAAATACGCAAACGACGTCCTTTGTCAGTCGGTGCCGGATTCCGTGCGACCGCATCCTCTATTACCTCGTTCAAGACGCTAGACTGGATGCGAAGTGCATGGTTTTCGCTGATCATGATAATTTTATCAAATAAGCTATGGACCCGTTGCTTCGTTTTCGCGGAAACAAAAGCGATCGGCGCATAATCAAGGAATTGGAAGTTTTCCCGGATGTCTTTCGTGAAAAGATCCATCGTCTTATCGTCTTTTTCGACGGCGTCCCATTTATTGACGACGATCATGACGCCTTTCCCAGCCTCTTCCGCATAGCCGGCGATGCGCTTGTCCTGCTCGCGTATCCCTTCCTCTCCGTTCAACACGATGAGGACGACATCGGAGCGTTCAATCGCTTTTAAGGCCCGCAGCACGCTATATTTCTCGGTGTTTTCATACACTTTTCCTTTTTTACGCATGCCTGCCGTGTCAATAATTTTAAATTTTTGCCCCTCATACTCATAAGTCGTATCGATAGCGTCTGTCGTCGTGCCAGCCACATCACTGACAATGACACGATCCTCACCAATGAACGCATTGACGAGAGAAGATTTCCCGACATTCGGTCGGCCGATGAGACTAAAGCGGATCGTATCTTCTTCGATTTCCTCGTCCCCCGGTTCCGGGAAACTAGCTGCGACTTGGTCGAGCAAGTCGCCCAGTCCGAGACCATGGGATCCCGAAATAGGGTACGGATCGCCGAATCCTAGGGAATAAAAGTCATAAATCATGTCCCGCATATCGGGATTATCGATTTTATTCACCGCTAACACGACCGGCTTCTTCGTTTTATATAAAATTTTGGCCACTTGCTCGTCCGCGTCTGTCACGCCTTCCCGTCCATTTGTCAGGAATATGATGACATCGGCTTCATCAATAGCTATTTCTGCCTGCGCTCGGATTTTCTCGAGAAACGGTTCGTCTCCGATATCAATCCCACCCGTATCAATAATATTAAAGTCATGGGTCAGCCAATCTGCAGAACTGTAAATGCGATCGCGTGTCACCCCCGGAACATCTTCCACGATGGAGATCCGTTCCCCGACGATTCTGTTGAATATTGTGGATTTCCCGACGTTAGGTCTTCCGACAATCGCCACTGTTGGTTTCGTCATTCGTTACCATCCTTCCAGCTTATCTTCTGATAGTATACACAAAAAAAGATGATGATGCCCGTACAAGCACCATCACCTCAAAGAATTTGATTGTCACATGAACGGGGTTATTCCGAGAATTTCTTCAACTGGTCCCCGATGACGTCGCTAATGGAAAAGCCCGATGCTTCTTCTGGCATTTCATAGTCGCCGTAGTTGTTATCCTCTTCTTTTTCAATTAAGTCCTTAATGCTAAGCGACAGTCTTTTTTCGTCCGCATTGACATCCAGCACCTTAACTTGGACTGTTTGACCCTCTTGCAACACATCATGCGGCGTGCCGATATGTTTGTGGGAGATGCGGGAAATATGGACGAGCCCCTCAACACCAGGAAGAACTTCGACGAATGCTCCGTAAGAAACGAGGCGTTTGACAACCCCTTCAAAAATTGAACCTTTCGGCGCTTTTTCTTCAATCCCTTCCCAAGGTCCAGGCAGAGTGTCTTTAATGGACAGCGAAATGCGCTCCGAATCGCGATCGACCGAAAGGACTTTCACGTTCACTTTGTCGCCCTCTTTCAACACATCGGATACTTTGTCGATGTGTTCATGGGACAGTTGGGAAATGTGGACAAGTCCATCGACGCCGCCGATGTCAACGAATGCACCGAAGGAAGCCAAACGTTGTACCGTTCCTTCCAGCACTTGGCCGGCTTTCAGGTCCTCGAGCACCTCTTCTTTTTGTGCAGCTTTCTCTTCCTGGATAACGGCACGGTGGGAAAGGATCAGGCGATTTTTCTCTTGATCCATTTCGACAATCTTGAACGTCATTGTACGGCCTTTGTACTCATCGAATGATTCCACGAAATAGTCTTCGACAAGCGAAGCCGGGATGAATCCGCGGACGCCAAGATCCACGACGAGTCCGCCTTTGACGACGTCTTTCACTTCTGTCTCAATGATTTCCCCATTATTGAATTTTTCAACTAACGAGCCCCAAGCATCTTCCGCATCGACTTTCCGCTTGGACAAAACGTAATTTTCCTCTTCCACTTTAATAACGCTCAACTCGAGCTCCTGGCCGACCTCTACGGCGTCGGATGCCTTTTCAATATGAAGGCTGGATAGTTCGCTGATTGGAATGACACCATCAAAAGGTGCTCCTGGAATTTCAACCGTTACCGATTTATCATCGATTTTTGTTACCTTTCCAGTAACACGGTCTCCTTCGTTATAACCTGTTTCAGTTTCAAAGTTCATTTCTTCAGTCATTATGTAGTCCTCCTCCATAAAGATCCTAACTCTATAGTATGCGAATCTATCCATAAAAACAAAAATTTACTCTTATTTTTCATTTATTTTGTAGTTGGAGCTTGCGGATTTCATCCATGATGACTTCTGTCACCTCTTCCGCAGATGCCTTCCGCTCACGATACGGGGTCATATCCAACGGTTTACCATAGACGACTTTCAATTTTCGTAGCGGTGCATAGGGACCAATGATCGCGCATGGAACGACTACCGCATCACCCTTTAATGCGAAAAACCCGGCACCCGCCAAACCTTTGCCCAATTCGCCGGTTTTGCTTCTTGTCCCTTCCGGAAACAGGCCGACCACTTTTCCAGAGCGAAGATGCTTCAACGTGTTCCGAAAAGCCTCCCGATCACTTATCCCCCTCTTTACAGGGTATGCTTGAAGGCTTGGAAGGAGGTTTTTCAGCACAGGTGTATGAAACAGTTCCTCTTTCGCCATGAAATGCACCGTTCTTGGACAGGTGATGCCGACAACAGGCGGATCGAAGTTATGTATATGATTGGTACATAACAGAACGCCGCCTTCTTTTGGAAAATGTTCTGTGCCGATCACTTGAATGCGGAATAATGGATAAAAAAGCGTGCTGACGACCGCCTTTCCCAATGGATACAGATTCATCGGACCATCCTCTCTTCCGCCAACTCACTAATCTTATCTACGACTTCTTCGATAGTCATCGCGGTGGAGTCGATCAGAACAGCATCATCCGCTTGCCGGAGGGGCGACGCTTTCCGTTCGCTATCCGCACGATCACGCTCACTTATATCGGCTTGCAGTTGTTCCAAAGAAGTAGCGTTTCCGCGAACACTATTTTCCTTGAATCGACGCAACGCCCGCTCTTCAACAGAAGCGGTCAGGAAAATTTTCAATTGTGCATCAGGTAATACGTCCGTTCCGATATCCCGACCATCCATGACCACACCTTTATCATTCGCCAACTGGCGTTGTTTATCCACCATCAATAAACGGACGGATGGATGTGCGGCAACAGCCGATACCCTTTTCGTCACTTCCTGTGAACGGATCGCTTCCGATACATCCACCCCATCGACCAGGACAGCTTGCCCTTTCGTGGAAGGCAACAAGCGGATCTCTGTATCCTCCAGCAAATGCTTCATCGCATCCTCGTAATTTATATCTATGTCCTCGCTTAGCGCCTTATGCGTAAGGGCGCGATACATCGCACCTGTGTCAATATAGGTGAAACCTAATTTTTCGGCTGTCATTTTAGCAACAGTGCTTTTCCCTGCGCCCGCCGGACCATCAATCGCAATTTGAATGCCATATACCATTTCATCTACCCCCGTAGTCAATTCGAAAACATTGTATCATATTGAAAAGGGAAAAGTCCCGCGTACGAAGACTTTCCCCTTTTCAATATATAGGCCTTGATTGGAACAAAACGCATTTTAAGAAAATGAGAATGCTTACGACTCTCGATTTCTCGTTTGCAATTGCCGTTCAAAGCAAAAGCGGATGATATATTGCCTGTCAACATCTTCAATGTCCTCGAATTGGAGAGAAGCGATGGTCCGGCCTTTTTTGTCCCATACTCGAACTAATTTAGCATTGGAATGGACGTATTTGATTTCCTTATTAATGAATGGGAGAACAATTGTCAGTTTGACCGTATCCCCCTCACTGAAAGGAACGTCACGCGGAATATTAAGGGCAATGCCGCCCGCACTCAGGTCTTCCGCGACAAATTGATGGAAGCCGTCCTCGGTAAGGACCGCCACATCGATCGGGGTTTCCACCCTGACAAATTCCCTGCGCTGGATTTTGTAAAGTTGGTCATCGCCCGGGTATGACAATTTCAACATAGGAATCCCTTTGTTTAACCTGCCACAAACTTCCGTCTTGAACGCATATGAAATCTTATTTTGATCGATGAACGTTACAAGCAACGTCGTTCCATCAATGATGAAGGTGGTCCGTCCCGATTCAATATGCGTCGGATAATCGATTAAGACAAAATCTTCCCCAATATCAACCACCTTGCTTTTATACTGTTCACTATCCTTCGTATGCTCTTTATCAATCACAACGATAGTACCGATAGTTAATAGCAATGAAAACACCTGCCATCCTGAAGTCATCCGATTCCGTTTCTTGGCAGCGGGATGCCGCATCGCATGACTTTCAATGTGATGACCACAGAACCCTTTTCCTCGGGCTAAAGTCATGCAACATCCCCTGATGCCATTCCACTATTCCTATTTTCATTATCGCATGTCAGGATGTAAATTCCAATATGGAATTTGGACGACATATGTTCTATTGCAATTTTTCCGTCTTGATAACTTCTGCCGTTTCCGTGTCAACTAAGACAGCATATGTGCCAGGTATGCCATGTTCATCGGACATAACCGTCAAATAGTGCGCCAGTCGCTGTTCCATCTGATCGTTTTCCACATAAGCCAATTCATTTTTGATAATTTCAACATTAGAATGGAAAAAAGCATTCCAGTCAATACCAGGCATAGACTGACTTGCCGTTTTTTCTTTTCGGATGTATTCGGAAGCATCCAAACCGACTACACTGGCGTTGTCTTTGGCCATTTTAAGATGGATAACATCCGAAAAGACTTTAGCGCCATATTCCGGTTCGACCCGGACATAGACGAGATGCCACACATTATTGTTTTCCCGGGCTTCTTCCTGAACCACGTCATCATATCCTGCCGCTTTTAGAAAGCGTTCCGCATTCCGCTGGATATCCTCGAAAGGCAATTGTTCCCTTCCGAAAGGCCTTTCGGACAAGTAGGATAGGACGTGGCCTCCTTTTTTCGTAATGTCTATATAGCCGATCGACTGGTCTTCCGCAAAGCGGATGTGATAGAAGGGATAAGGCGATCCAGCTTGGCTTGACCCCACTTCTACGATTTCATTGGATACGGACGGAAACAATTTTTTAAAACGGTCCATCGCTTGCTCACGGGTCACTTCCGCATCATTCAAATCCCGGAGTTCCTTTTTCTTCATTGAATCCGACTCACTGGCCGTCAACGGAAAGTCTGCTTCCGTATACTGTTTGACCGTATTCCCCATTTTAGACCAATCGTAGCCTGATTTCTCATTACTCAATCGATCCGTCCATCCATCCATTGACAATCTTCCATCTACCATGCCAGCTGTCGCCACTTCCCACTCATCTGACAGCTCGCCCAAGTTTTTTGAAGCTTGTCTCATCACTTGATGGAACTTATTGGGATCGTGGTGCTGGTCGCCGACTTTTGCGTAATTCCCCAAACGGCCCAAATAATTCATCCATGACGTGGAAAAACTGGGGTCGAGCGGCAAAGCGGATATGGATTTTTTAATATCAGAGGATAGCCGCCAAATATCTTCCTTCGCTTTTGCCGAGCCGTCAGATTCATTGAACAATAATGTTTTCTTGACCGCCGTATCCAGCTCTCCCAACTTTTCCGAGGCATCGGCCATTTCTTTCGCGTATTGCCCACTTAGCGCGAGAGCAAGTCGGTCATTCTCCGTTGCTTTCCCATAGGCATAAATCGAAATGGCTGCGATGGCATATACTAAAACAAATATTATTTTTTTCATAAATCGGCAAATTGCTTCGTAGGGAATAACAGATTCCCGTTCACAATCGCCTGCCTCCTCTCATGCCGTTTTCACTTTTTTGCCTTCCAAATTCACATGCAGAAAATATGCAGCCCAATTTTCTTGATTTGCGGGCGCGACCAGATCCATTTGCTTGTCGCTGTGATCGGATTGAAATAATAAATGGCATTTTCCGATGGATCCCACCCATTGATGGCATCCAACACTGCCTCTTTGGCCCGTTCATTCGGCTCCAGCCAGATTTGACCATCCGCTACTGCGGTGAAGGCGAGCGGCTGAAAGATGACACCGCCGACAGTATCGGGGAAATCAGGGTGTTCGAGGCGATTCAATATGACGGCCGCAACGGCGACTTGCCCTTCATACGGCTCGCCCCGCGCTTCTCCATAAACCGCATTGGCCATGAGTTTCAAATCTTGATCGGAGAACTTGGCGGGCATTTGGATATTCTCTTTTTTGGCACCACCCTGTGATACTTGCGCTGACAATGGTTGATTACCGTAGTGAGTGAATTTATTGCCCTTCCGCAAATTGCTTTGCACAAAACTTTCATCGTACTTGGACGACGCCACCAGCTTTTTCTTCGTTTTAGCTCCCGCGATTCCATCGACTGGAAGGCCGAACTTCTCTTGGAAATTGCGCAATGCCCAGTAGGTCGAATAACCGAATTTCCCGTCAATGGCTCCGTGATAGTATCCGATATATTGGAGTCTCGCCTGGAGTTCAATGACATCATCCCCGTTTGCGCCCCGTGCTAAATCGCGTGCGCTAAATGCCTCGATTTGAATTGGAGAAGTGGCATACGCTGATCCTAATAATAGGACGATAGCCACCATCCGGATCACCATTCGTTTCACTTGCATTCCTCCTTTCTATCAGCTTGCCCAAAGAACGGAATTTTATTAAGCAAAAACTGAACGATTCCCTCGCACTCGACTGTTATTTTCCCCATAAAAAAAATCCTGCGGTGGGCAGGATCACTTTTGGTCAATTTGAGCTTTTCTTCTGAATTGTCGCATTGCATACATATGGGCATATTTCACCCGGGTCAAGCCGAACCACCAAAGGAACAACATGAAAGGTATGATTAAATATAACCAAAGATCGTGGATGAGAAGGATTGTGTTATATACACAATGAAGAAAATACGGTGCAAGGAACGCAATGAAGAGAACCCAGCGCTTATTTGACTCGACAGTGAATTTAGCCTTTCCGATATAATAGCCCATCACGACTCCGAACAGCGCGTGGCTGGAGACCGGCAACAGCGCTCGAATGAAGGCGGTATCCGTCCCGAACGTCAGCAAATAGATGATGTTTTCCACCGTCGCAAACCCTAGAGACACACTCGCTCCATATAAAATTCCGTCGTACGCGTCTTCAAATTCCATATGACGATAGATGGCGATCAGTAAAATCAACCATTTAAAATATTCTTCTAATCCGCTTGTAAAGATGACACTTCGAAGGAATTCACTAGAAAAGACATCCTCTTCTTCGAAGACATGTTGGATGAACAGAATCGGAAACGTCATGATGGCCCCATAGATGAATGTATGGAACAATGTGCGGGACGGTTCTTTCGCAATCTGTTTCCGTAAATAAAAATAGCTGAAGAGCGCCAATCCAGGCGCAATCGCTACAGTGAGCAATATGAACATGGATGGCGCCCCCCTATCCCAGCCGGCAATCGAACCGCAACCTTATTCGCTTACCGTAATTCGTTTTTTCGCAATGGCCTCTGCGATCAATCCTCCATGGAATCTCCCATTCTCGATGAAAATCCGGTTGGCATCGTTCCCAGCGGCGATGACGCCGGCAATGTAAAGCCCTTCCACGTTCGTTTCCATCGTCTCGTCATTAAATACTGGACTGCCATTACTTTCATCAATTTGAATGCCGATCTTCCTGAAAAAGTCTTGATCCGGATGGTAGCCGATCATGGCAAACACATAGTCATTGTCGATCGTAAAGACTTCATCGCCTTTCCTGATCGTCACTGCCTCTTCGGTGATGTTCACAACAGACGAATCGAAATGCATCGCAATCGCTCCATTGCGGACAAGGCTTTCAAATCCTGGCAAGATCCACGGCTTCACGCTTGGGGAATAGTCGGATCCATGATAGACGACCGTCACATAAGCGCCCGCACGTTCTAACTCAATCGCTGCGTCAACCGCGGAATTTTTGCCGCCAATGACCACGACATGTTTCCGGAAATACGGATGTGCTTCCTTGAAATAATGGAACACTTTCGGAAGATCTTCTCCTTCAGCGCCCAGACGATTGGGATTATCATAATATCCAGTTGCGATGACGACATGCTGCGCTCGATATTCGGCCTTATCCGAAACCACTCGGAATCCGTCCTGTTCTTTTACAACATCCAGCACTTTTTCATAACTATTGATGTCCAATTCCTTCAACATCGCTACATATCGATAATACACGAGTGCATCATTGCGTTTCGGCTTTTCCGTAGCTGTAATAAAGGGAATATCGCCAATCGATAACTTGATGCTCGAGCTAAAAAAGGTTTGATGGGTCGGATAATGGTAGATGGCATTCACAATCGTACCCTTTTCAATAATTAAGACATCCAACCCTTTATTCTTCAACTCGATGGCTGCCGACAATCCACATGGGCCGCCACCGACCACAATTGCATCTTTTACTATCATTTCTTTACATTGCACTCCTTCACTGCAAATCCCCATACATGATCTTGATAATATGACATTCCGGATCCGCTCCCAAGCGAAATGGGAGAGTGGATGTTCCATAGCCATTGCTGATCAATTTCGCTCGCTCGCCTTCCAGCCAGAACTTCCCTTTTTCTTGCAGGGCCAGCCTGCCAAGTCGAATTTGCCCCCCATGCGTGTGGCCAGCCAACATTAAACAAGGCTTATATTGTTGCTCCACCTTCCGGAACACGGACGGTGTATGAGTGACTAAAATACTATACTTATCTCTATCAATATACCGTAGAGTAGAATCGATATCGACTTTTCGGCTTGATGGGTCATCCGTTCCGCAAATCATCCAGTCAGAATGCCCAGGAACCGGAACAGCGCAGTTTTCTAAAATAGTGCAGCCATGCCGGCCGAGAATATCGCGGAGGAGCGGCTCTCCCACTTCCCTGTCATTATTTCCCCACACAAAAAAAAGCGGGCCTAACTGGGACAACAGCTTTACATTCTGTTCAACCCGGGAAAGCGGCACTCCTCGTTCCACCAGATCTCCCCCGATAATGACGAGATCAAATTGACCCGTCTTTCGTAATTTCCGAAGTAGTTTCTCATCAATTTTTCTGCGGTGAATGTCTGAAATAAAAAAGACCGACAACTCGTTACTCTTGCCATCCTTGGCATTGACGGTCATCGAATGAAACACAACGTTTCTCCGCTTGGCATTTAAGTTCATATAAGAGAAGAAACCGGCCAGTATGGAAAAGGAGGCCCAAACTATCTTTTTTTCCGTAATGATGCACCACCTTTACAAGCGTATAAAAAGGCAAAGTACGCACTTTGCCTTTTTAATCTCCAATGAGGAACCATATATTTCTATCAAGGGATAATCAGTTTTTGTCCCGCCCTAATATTATTGGATGAAAGTCCGTTGGCGCGACGAATCTTCTCTAGAGAAGATTCAGAACCTGAGCCATAATAGTTTACGGAGATGCGGTATAAGGTCTCGCCTTGGGCTACAGTATGCGTTTTACCGGAGGGTTGTGTTGGCACCGGGTCCGCTTTCGGCTTTTCAACAGGTGGAGCGGCTGGTTTCTTTTCAGGCTGTTCCGTTTTCGGCGGAGCTGGTTTGTTTTCCGGCTTCGATACCGGTTTCGGATCAGGCTTCGATTCAGTAGTTGGCACTTTTGGCGTAGCCGTTTCTTTTTCAGGATCACCCGTTGTTTCTGCTAATGTCTTTTCATCAGGATCCTTCTCGGTTCCTGCAGCTTCTTCTTCCGGAGCGGTATTGCCGATTTCAAAACGTATGCCAGAATCCTCGACTTGAGCTGATGTTTTATCGTCCGGTGAATAAAAATCGGAGATGACATACACTAATATCCCGACAGGAATGAGAGTAAAAAGGCCAAGAATAATATTGAGCATGAGATGATTGGATTTCCTATTCGGATTCCGTTTTTTTCGATGCAATTCAACACGGGACGGCAAACTTTCCGATTCAACCTCTTCTTCTAGGTTAATCTCCTTCCGGTGTTCTTCGAATTCAGCTTTGAAATCATCTTTATTCATGTAGCATTCTCCTATCCCGACGTGCTGTTCTCCTTATTATGACGAATTCCGACCAAAAAATCAATTGCCCGCGCGTATTGCATTACTCTCCGCCCATCCAGGAAACCCTATTAAGGAAAGCTGGAAATGACAATATCAAGAAATCTATGATCCGTTTTCAGGGTCAACCGACCGACTTCCCAGCAAACCGGCAAGTCTTTCCTCCCAGCCAACCCACTCTTTCTTTGTCGAATTCGCTACTGTGTCCCATATCCATCCATCGTCGACCCTCCCACAAACAGAACAGCAGGACTTCGGTTTCATTTCACAATTTTCGTCGAAAAAAGACAAAAGTTTTTCACGAATACATACCTCGGAATGAACCAAGCGGATCATCTTCTGCAATTCCAATATCTTCTCATGCCGCAAGGCGTCCATGCGGGCATTGACTTCATCGACTGACAGCTGTTCCAAATAAAAGTCAATCACACGCTTTCCAGTTTCACTGAGTCCTGCCTGATTCGCAGCTTCTTCCGGTGCCATCCCTTCTGACAGTAGCTGCGCATAGAGGCGAACTTCACTTGCATGAGGCAGATCTTCCTCGATAATAAAACGGATTCTCTGTCCATCCTCCTCTGCATAGAGCAAAGTCGCTGCCGAATCCTTCCCGTCCCGACCCGCCCGTCCCACTTCTTGGACATAGCCGGAAATCGATTGAGGCAAGTGTTCATGGATGACCTGTCGAATGTCCTCTTTATGTATACCCATTCCAAACGCATTTGTGGCACAAATCCAATCCAATTCCCCATTGATGAATTGCTCTTGGATAAACGCCCGGTCTTCCGGCTCTTTGCCGGCATGGTAAGAAGCGATGGCCCGATTCGCATTTCGCAACTCAAGTGAAAGTTCATCGGCCCGCTTCCGCGAGGCAACATAGATGATTCCGGGACCGACCGATTCCCGTAGTCGAATCCGCAACCAGTCCGTCTTTTCGATTTCTGAATCTAATGGAACGATCGAATATAAAATGTTCGGCCGATCAATGGATTGTCTAATAATGGCCGGCTGTGTCAATTGAAGATAACGTGCAATGTCTTTCGTTACTCTGCCATTTGCCGTGGCGGTTAATGCTAAAACTGGTGGACGCTTAGGAAGGCTGCTGAAAAAGTCACCCAACCTCAAATAATCGGGCCGGAAATCAAAGCCCCACTGCGAGATGCAATGGGCTTCATCGATTGTAATGCAGCATAACTCGAGTTCACCAAGCTTCTTCCCCACATAAGGCTGGGCAAGCATCTCGGGAGATATGAAGATGAATTTATACCGATACAATTGCTCCATAATTTGCTTTTTGTCGGAAAATGATAGAAATGAATTTAACGCCACGACCCGCTTTTCCCCATTTTTCTTCATGATGGCCACTTGGTCTTCCATTAGTGCCACGAGAGGAGAAATGATGAGAACGGCTCCTTTTTTCAAATAGGCGGGTAACTGATAGCAAAGCGATTTACCCATGCCGGTCGGCAAGATCGCAATCGTGTCCTTCCCGTCCACAATATGCCGGACGACGTCTTCCTGACCGGGTCGAAACTGGTCATATCCAAAATACGTGTTAAGTGCTTTCCGCAAATCCATCCGCTTCCCTCCCGATCCGCGCGCTTAATATAAGGCGTAATTGAAAATACGATAAGGCGTCAAACTCCATCTTTAAAGGACGAAGCCGTTTGGTTCCCATTTCCTGCACTTTTTGAATCACTTGATTCACATCCTTTTCCGATACGAAGCGGAAGAGAGGGAAAGAGGGATCATGAATGGCCATCTCCACAAAATGATCTTCAATTGTACTCATTTTCAAATGGCGGGCTGCCGCAATCTCTTCCATCGTCTTTCCACACTCAAACAACTGCTTTGTTTTTCTCGATGATTCGGTTAAATAGGAAGTCACTTTAACGTTTTCAGCCATATGATGCAAAAAAGACAAATCTACTGACGTTTCAACCGCCCGCAGGATTCGATGCAAACTTTCTATGAATAATAGACGGACATCGAAAGGATCCATCTGCAATCGTTCCCCGACCTGGTCCCAAGTCCAGCCGGTCATCTGATAGCCCGCCAAACGATGGACGAAGATAACTTTCTGTCGATCCGACATACCACTGCGGACTAGAGCTTGTTCCAACTCGTCTTGAAGACGTTCAGCAAAAGCAGGATCATGGATCGGCTGTTGTGCAAGAAGCCGTTTGACAAACTGCTGGATGTCGCGATCTTGTTGGACGGGTAAAAAAGACGAATGGCCTGCCCTGAAATGGGAAAGCGTTTGGACGGTTAACGATAGCCTTCCAAAAAAAATCAATTCCCTTCCTTGATAATCCAACCCGCAGAAATGGAAAGGCGGCAATTTTTCCGCAGCTGCCCGCCCAGCATCACTTAATGCGACAAGCGCATTAGGAGCTACCACGAGAAAATCCGCTCGTTGCAAATCTTTAGAAGCTTTTTTAAATTGCGCTTCCTCCAACTTTGGTAATATACCGAAAAATGGTTGTAATCCATAATAATTCACGTCTTGCAGAGTCTGTCCAGAACGCTTGCCCCGCAACAGATGGTAACCGGCCGTCATCGTCCGTTCACCATCCATGCGGTGGATGATCGCCAATAGAATGGTGGAGAGTTTCAAGGTTTCCTACCCCCTTAACGCAGTGTATGTAATTTAAATGCACTAACTTACACATTTATACATTCATGGAAAAAACCCATACGAAAGAAGTTGCTTATTTACGAGTGCTGGATTTGATTGTTGAAAACTAGCGCCAACATCATTAGAATAGAATGAGAACTAAATCGTTTTATGTAGAAAAGAGGAGAGAAACACTATGTCAAAAAAATACACCATCGTCGACAAGGATACATGCATTGCTTGTGGAGCATGCGGTGCCGCAGCGCCCGATATTTACGATTACGACGATGAAGGGATCGCTTACGTTATCCTCGATGATAACACGGGTACTGTGGCGGTTCCAGAAGAATTGATGGATGATTTGGAAGACGCGTTCGACGGCTGCCCAACCGACTCGATCAAAATGGCAGATGAACCGTTTGATGGCGATCCATTAAAATATGAATAATGAAAAACCGCGTCCCCTGTTCTAATGGAGGGACGCGGTTTTTTACTTTTTTCGTTTATATTATGCAGACAACTGCGTTCTTTGTTGGATGATCCATCTCTCCATACTTTTAAATAGCAATAGTGAAACAGCGAGAAGCATGATGCCTTTGATCAGGTTGAAAGGCAGAATACCCAATACAATCATGGAGTAAAGCGCATCCCCGGACATGACCGGCATATTCAGGAAATACGTATACATTGGCAAGAATAGAACATAGTTCAGTATGCTCATCCCGACTGCCATTGCGACTGTTCCGGCAATCAAACCGGCAGCCAATCCTTTTGTATTCTGGAATCTCTTGAAAATCCAATAAATCGGCATGATGAAGAGAACTCCAGTTGTAAAGTTGGCAATTTCTCCGACAGGGACACCAGTAGGACTTCCTGACATGAACCAGTGCATAATGTTCTTGATCAATTCAACTGCGATTCCGCCAACCGGACCCATTGTCATTACCGCAAGGACGGCCGGAATTTCACCAAAGTCGATTTTCAAGAATGCAGGCAATGCCGGCAGCGGGAAGTTGAATTGCATCAATATCGTACCGATACTTCCCAAGATTGCGATGAGAATCATCTTTCGCAATTTATTATTCTTCATTGTTTCCTCTCTCCTTTTGCGATTCACTTCAAAAGAGGAAAGGCCGTCCATCGTTCCTTCACAAAAAATCCCCAAAGCAAGTTCGCTTTAGGGAGTTATCAGGCATACTTAAAAGACATAGGTTTGATGTCTAGCGAGCGGTCAGTTGCCAAAAAGCAAACTGCCTGGAGGAAGCAAGCCGGCGTATGCCTTTTGCTTTCTCGTCTATATCTAGACTTATCAAATCCAAGCTTAAATAAGCGCCCTTTTTTGTGGAATTCACAAAATAGGACTGCACCTTCACCTTCTCCCATCCAGACTATACTGTCGGCTCCGGAATCTCACCGGAATCAGCTATTACGCTCGCGGGCTAAGAAATTTCTTTCCATTTCCGCCGGTCGGGAATTACACCCTGCCCCGAAGATGAATCAATATTCTTTTACATTTTCTATTATATACGAATTTCCCTACTTTGTAAACAAGATAGTTTACCTACGTAAATAAATAGTTTGCGAGGTTGGACTGAAACGACTCCGAGACGCCTGCGTCAGGTACTCACTCTGATTGCGTTTGGATCATTACTACAAAACATGTTCTCCTATACACTCCAGCACTGTCACTCCACAGCAAAAGGACTATCCGACGGTTCGGATAGCCCTTTCTCTCACTTCTTCATTCTGGAAATGGCATCGGATTGACGCCAACTGGTTCTGGTAGTACAGTAGTCAAATCATATTTGGAGAAATAGTCCTGCACTGTATGTTCTAGTTTAACCACCATGTCATAATTATTCGCTGTCAACATGAAACCCTCGATCAGTTCATTGGCGGCGTCCGGGGACATCCCCTCCAAATCCAACGGCTCTTTGAATGAAATTGTCACGGTTCCTTTCGTGACTTCTACATCGTAATCTACATTTTCCGGCACAATTGCGTCGACCAGATCATTCGGGGCTTCCTTCATTGCTTGCAAGGCGCTTTCCACATTTTCGATAGGTATCCCTCCACTTGGCACGAGATACGTTTTCCCCGATGGCAAACTATATTTATAATACGGCAGCGGGCGCTTGCCGGCTGTCAGAGGAATCGGTTCCTTCGTCCCCACTTGGTCGAAAGTAACTAGATTTCCCTTTTCATCAATCGTTTTCAGTCTCAGATGATCGGTAAACGTTTCAAGCACTGTATTGGTATACACTTCTAATGTAGCGGATGACATGTCATAGCCATGGTCTGGCGGCACTTGGTGATTGATGTCGTCGCCCGCGTCAATGATTCCACCAATATAAGGATGATAGTCGTCGAATCCGAGTTCCTCTTCAGGGATTTCCGAAGCATATCGATTGTATAAACGGACGCTGTCACGGTCCCCTCCCGGAAAATCTTCGCTAACGCGCTCTTCAGGAATCAAGAACGTGACAGGAATGACATCGGCTGCATACGTCAGCCCGATCCGGAATGGATGGTACCCTGCTAATTCATCCGCCAACACGACATAGCTGGTGGCCGCGGTACCGAGTGAATAAGCAGCGGATTCCTCCACCTCTCCACTTCTTTTAAAGGAGGAGGCATCCATCGTATCATCTTGCGAACCGTCCCCGAATGTTTTGATTTCCATATTTTGCGATTCGGCAGCCTCATCACTCATCGCCCCATCGTTGTTTTGTAACATCGATGGGAGAAGCAAGCTAAGAACTAAAATGGCGGCAACCGTTACTAACGCAGGCATCCATTTGACAGGTGATTTTCTACGGGTTGGGAGGGACCCTTCGGGACGCTGCAATCTTTCATCTTTTCGTAACCGATCCAGAATCTCAGACTTGGAACGAGTATCTCGAATATCCGGCATGCTGCCTAGCAATTTCTCGATCTCGGCATCATCCCGTTTCTCTTTACTCATGCGGTCTCCTCCCTTCTGCCGAACGGGCTTGTAATTTCTTCTGCAACGCCTTGATCGCGCGATGCTGCGTTGTTTTCACTTTCCCTTCCGTCCAACCGAGCGTTTCGGCCGTCTCCGCAATGGATAAATCTTGAAAATATCGCATGACTACAACCATTTTTTGATCGCCTGTACAGGTATCCAATGCTTGCAGTAATTCCTTCATCTCGTCATTCAGCGAAACGAGGTCATCTGGGAGGATGCTGGTGGAAACGAGCTCACTCTTTTCCCAGTCAAACTTATCGAATAAATGCTTTTTTCGGACTGCAGACTTCCTGAAATGATCGATCGCCACATTTTTCGCAATCGAAAAAAGCCAAGTCTTTTCAGAACTTTTCCCTTCGAATCCGGCATATGCCCTGAGCACCCTCACGTACACTTCGTGCATCAAATCCTCGGCCTGATCACGGTCGCCCGTCAAATAAATGAGAAATTTAAACACATCGTGGTGATATTCATCATAGAGCCGGTGGAAAACGGAGTCGTTCATCCAATCCCCCCGTTCAATGGATTAGTCGTTTCTGCAATAGAAACGTTACATTTTCTTTAATGGCAGGCGGCATGTGAATATCGTTCCCTTTTCTTCCCCGCGCCGCGCTGCAATGGTACCGCCATGAGAGTCAATAATATTTTTGGCAATGGCGAGGCCCAGGCCAGTGCCACCTTTTTTCCGAGTCCTCGCCTTATCAGCTTTATAGAACCGTTCAAAAATGAATGGCAAATCCTCTTCCGGTATTCCGCTTCCTGTATCGGAAACCGTAATTTCAACAACATTCGTCTTCTTTGAGATAGACAGTTCAACATGGCCACTTTCCGGTGTGTGACGGACCGCATTATCAATTAAATTCGTAAATACTTGTTCCAATCGATCCTCATCGACATGGAGAATGATATCGCCCTCGTCAGGATGCAGAAACGTCAAATCCACATCGGCATCACGCGCAATTTGCGAGAACTTATTCAGAATCCTACCTAGGAATGGGATCATCGAAATATCCTCTTCATACAACCGCATATTTCCTGATTCCATCCTCGCCAGATCCAGCAGATCCGTAACAAGTCGGCCCATCCTCATGGATTCATCATGGATAATTTGAATCATCTCATTACGTTCCTCTTCATTTGTAATGACGTCATCCATGATCGCTTCACTATATCCTTGCAACATGGAAATCGGGGTCCGAAGTTCGTGGGACACATTGGCAATGAAATCGGATCGCAGTTTATCTAACTTATGCTGTTCCGTCATATCACGGAATACGGCAACAGCTCCCCGGATGGTGTTTCCGCTGTACAAAGGACTGATGGAGATCATATAAAATCTTCCGCCGAGTTCCAATTCGTCTTCCACTTCTTCTGCAAAGGAAACGACATGGTCCAGCATATGGACGATTTCGGGAGGGATCGTATCATCGATTGATTCATTTTTGACATACCAATTTTGAAGCAGCCGTTCTGCTTGGGGATTACTAAGTAATATAGTGGCGTCCCGATTGAATGTAATGACGGCATCGGTCATTGAAGTCAAAATGCTGGATAGCTGTTCCTTTTCTTGATTGATCAATTCGACATGATATTTAAGCTGTCTTCCCATCTGATTAAACGCCACGGCCAATTGTCCAATCTCGTCATTCTGGAAAACTGGCAGCCGAGTATCAAAATTCCCTTTCGCGAGCTCACCCGCAGCTTGCCGCAAGCCCCGCAATGGAGAGGTGATCCGAGTCGATAGAAAGAAGGCAAAAAAAGTCGTCAGAACAAAGGCTATCAAAGCAGACAATAGAACAATATGCGTCGTTCGCTGCGTCGTCCGATGAACCGCATCCATGTTTTGATAGATGATGACGGACCCGACTAGTTCTCCGTAATCTGAAATTGGATAACCTAACACAAAATATTGTTCCATGACATTTGTTTCGGAATTGGAAGGAAGGATCATCTCTTTAAGTACTGGTTCCTGATCATCCATGTCGAATGTAAATAAAGAACGTTCCTCCAGAATTTTCTTTTCTATCGGCTCTATGTTCATTCCATAATGAAAACTGTATTTCAGTTCACCATCCGGACCGACAATCATAGCATTCTTTTCCTCATCCAGAATATCATGGATGATCATTTGCATGGAAGACTCACTATCATGATCGACTACAATTTTTCCAATGGTAGACGCTTCTCTGCGTAATGAATCTTCTGCTTGCTTGGCATGAAAGTTGCTCAAGAATTCAAGAAGCAGGACGGTAATAATGAATAGAACAAAGGAAACGAGAAGCAATATGGTGGCCCATAGCTTCCCGACGATTGAATTCCATATTCTATTCATGAGGAACCTCGAATTTATATCCGACTCCCCATACCGTCACGATCATTTTAGCTGCTTGATCGGAGACTCGGCTCAATTTTTCCCGCAGCCGCTTGACATGGGTGTCGACCGTTCTCAAATCACCAAAAAATTCATAATGCCAAACTTCTTTTAATAATTGTTCCCGATCAAACACTTTATCCGGGGATTTGGCCAAGAAATAAAGGAGTTCATATTCCTTCGGCGTCAGATTGACTTCTTTCCCTTCTGCTGTAACCCGGTGTGCGTCGTGGTCGATTGTCAATTGCGGAAAGACGACGAGATCTTTCGAAGCGGACGATGCCACGGCACCTGGGAATGCCACCGATCTGCGGAGAATCGCCTTCACGCGCAACACCACTTCCCTTGGGCTGAACGGCTTTACAATATAATCATCTGCGCCCGATTCGAAGCCGGACACCCGGTCGGACTCTTCCCCTTTGGCGGTCAGCAAAATGACCGGTGTCATGATTTTCTTCTCCCGCAATTCCTGCAATACTTCCAGCCCGTCTTTTTCCGGCATCATGACATCCAGCAGAATACAGTCGTATGGATTGACCAACGCTTTTTCCAAAGCCTCCGCTCCGTTGATCGCTTCATCGATCTCATACCCTTCCCGAGTCAAATACATATTCAATAAACGGAGAATCCGCTCCTCATCATCCACCACTAATAACTTCACTTTTTCTTCCATGTTTCCAAAACCCCTTTCCAATATATCCGTTTCATCGCTTAGCATCGCTTCTACTTCCATTGTACAAGTCGCTCCGCTAAAAAGAAATAAAAAGACTGCCCCCGTAATTGAAACGTAGGGCAGTCTTGGCCGTTCCTTATGCGTATGAATGCAAACCTGCAATGATTAAGTTAACGGCAATCAAGTTAAACATAATAATGATAAACCCGATAACCGCAAGCCATGCGGATTTTTCCCCTTCCCATCCGCGGGAAAGCCGCAAATGAAGGAATGCCGCATAGAATAGCCAGGTGATCAATGCCCATACTTCTTTTGGGTCCCAACCCCAGAATCTGGCCCACGCTTCATGTGCCCAGATCATTGCGAAGATGAGAGCCCCTAATGTAAAGACCGGAAATCCGATCAACACCGAACGATAGCAAATTTCATCCATTAATTGGGAGTTCGCTTTTTTAGCAAATGGTTGGAATAACAACGCAATCGGGCGGCGGATAATGAGACGCATGAGTAAGTACAACACCGTACCGAATACAACCGACCATACAAACGTCGTCAACGTTTTCGCATTGATGACGGCCGGCATGGCAACCAATGGCTCCATCGCCCCCGGTGTGAGTGCCTCGTATTCATTCATCCCGAATAGTGGCGGGTAATTGTAGACCATTTGTGCAGGCAGGCCATCCTTGTCCACATAGTTGAACTTCGCCTCGTATCCGGTACCGGAAAACACAAGCGATGAAACGACGAATCCTAATACCAATACGAGGGTGAACATGATGGACTCCAGCCAGAACCGTTGTCTTGACTTCTTTGTCATATCCACATTTTTCAATAGATAGATCAATCCGGCCACCGCACTGACGACCAATATCGCTTCAGCTATCACTGTCGTAATGACGTGGATGGTCAACCAGTAGCTTTTCAACGCAGGAATGAGCGGTGTGATTTCCCGTGGGAACATGCTCGCATAGGCGATAATAATAATGGCAATCGGCAATGCAAACAAACCGAGCGAAGGTGTCCGATAAATGAAGAAGAGCAAGATGAAAGCTCCGACCAACATCATTCCGAACGCCGTCATAAATTCAAACATATTACTGACAGGCGCATGCCCTCCGGCGATCCAGCGGGTGATGAAATACCCGACATTGGCAATAAACCCGATAATTGTAATGATGATCCCTATCCTGCCCCAGCGATGGTTCTGGTAGGACGCTTCTGATTTCGCCCCTCTTACGGCACCACCAAAAAAAACGGTGGCGATAAGATAAGTTATGAATGAAACTAATAATAAATTAGCGCTTAACGAAGCTAAATCCATTAGACTGTTTCCCCTTCCTCTAGTTCCGATACGGACTCCTTATCCTGCTTGTCAGTGTAGTCTGGCAAGTCGGCGAAACTTTTCACTTGGTCCAGATCCTTTCGTAAAGAGAACCAGTTTTTATTCGTATGGGCTGCAACGAGCAACTCGCCGTCTTCCCCTTTTTGTACCCAGATCCTTCTATGGTGCCAGTAAGATCCCTGAATGACACCAATCATGAAGATGATGCCCCCTATTAAGAGGATCGGTAAGGTTTTGTCTTTACGGATGGATAGACCGGAAATATCCCGGGTCTCCGCTGCAACGAAGCTCACTTTATAATCATTTTCTTCCACTTCGAACGTCTTTCTGATAGCAACGAAGCTTTTTTCCCCTTCTGGATTCTCCGGCGTCACCATACGGAAGATGAAAGCGGGATTATTCGGGATCGGTGATTTCGATACAATTTCACCGTCTTTGATGCCATCGTAGTCCGGATAATATTCCAATAAGTCGACACGTGTATCTTTGCCAAGCTCGTATGTCTTTTCCGGGTTTTCGAGATCGATCTTGAATTCACCAAGCGATTTTTGCGATTCCTTTTCCGTCAATGCGAATGTCATCGATCTGAGTTCATCCGAGCGGAAATCCATTTGGAATACACTGTACCCGTCAAACTTCAACGGTTTATTGACAATGATGGAATAGTCTTGCATCTTCTCCAACTGATCGGTTTGTCCAGGTAAAGAACCTTCCGCCTGTTTATATAATGTAACATCGGTCTGGTAATTCTTCACGATGTTGCCGACCCGTTCGAGCGCTTCGCCGAACACTTCGTCCGCTTCTTCTTTCGTATAGTTTTCCACGATAAAATCATGATTTTCCAAGTAGTACCCTTCCGCACCTTTGATCGGACGGGTTTCCCCTTCCCGGATCCACATAGACTCATCCACATAGAATCCCGGGATGCCGCGCATCAGGACACCGAAAAGGAAGATGATCAGGCCGGTGTGGTTAACATACGGACCCCACCGGGAAAAGCGGTTTTTCTCCGCAAGTAAAGCTCCGTTTTCCGTTTTCACATTATACCGGAGCTCTTTCAGTTTTTCTTCCGCCTTTTGCAACGAATCATCCGGTTTGGCGACGGCACCTTTTCCGAAAATACGCTGCACCCTCATGAAGGATGGATGACGTTTAGTCCGTTGCTTTTTCAGCGATTTATATAGCGGGACTACTCGGTCAACACTAGCAATAATGATAGAGATTCCCAGCATGCCGATCAGCGTCTTGAACCACCAACTGCTGTACATGTCATGGAAGCCAAGTTGATAATAAATTTTTCCTATAAAGCCATAAACGCGTTCGTAATAAGCGGCCAATTCTGTTTCCGAGTTTGGGTTGACCGGTATATAGTCCTTTTGTGGAAAGATCGTCCCGATGGCGGATGTAACCAACACCGCAACGATGATGCTGATCCCGATTTTGACACTGGAGAAAAAGTTCCAAATCTTGTCGATGATGGAACTTTTATATGTCTGAGACCTTCTCGCCGCCCCTTCATACCGCATGTCGACGAGATCGCTATTTTTCGTTTCTTCCGTCTGAGGTTTTCCACACCGTTCACAAAGCACCGTGCCGAATGGATTTTCATGACCGCATTGGCATTTGATTTTGCTCATTTTGAAATAAACTCCTTACTTCGGTTGGATACGTTCCATGAATGACTTGATAACCTCTTCACTCATTCCCCTTTTTTCGACATGGACAATCTTGCCGTCCGGATCAATTAACACAGTCGTCGGCAGCGGTCCAATATTGTAGGTCTCCATAACACTTTTATTCTTGTCAATCACAATCGGGAACGTTAGCCCATATTGATCACGAAACGACTCCACTTTCAACTGAGGTTCCGCGATATCCACCGCCAAGATTTGGACACCTTTGTCCTTGAAGACCTGATATTGCTTTTCCATATATGGCATTTCTTCTTTACACGGAGGACACCAAGTTCCCCAGAAGTTCAAGAAGACCCCTTGACCTTTATAGTCGGATAGGCGATGTTTATTGCCATCCAAGTCAACAAGCTCGAAGTCCGGGGCTTTGTCACCGACCACCAGCACTTCCACTTTTTCTTTTGAGGCGATCGAATAGATGACTGCCGCAACGAGCGTGAGTAAAACAATTGTCCTGATGATTAGACGTTTTCTTTTTTTATCCATCATCGACACATTCGTCCCCTCCTATTGAAAATCAATTACGCCTCGGCGTAATTGCGTCCGGATTTTTCGAGCTGCTCGAAAAGTTCCCCCTAAAAAATCCGTGACATCCGCCGGAGGCTTAATCTTTATTCAGCGGTTCTGCTGAATAAAGATTGAGTTCCGTATACCATTATAACAAAACGATTCCCTCGGAAGCCGGGCATTCATGAAAGGATTGTGAACGTTTCGATTGAGGATAAAGTGAACTTCCCTTCACCATTTTCAACCGATTTTTCCGGTTTCCGCCAGAACGCGCAATTGTTTCACTTCGTGGGTTGTCAATTGGCGGGACTCTCCTGCATTGAGGCCGTGAGTCGTCAACATAGCGAAGGATTCCCTTCTCAACTTCAGTACGGGACAACCAATCGCATCGAACATCCGGCGGACTTGACGGTTTCTGCCTTCATGAATCGTAATCTCTACCAGAGCCGTACCCGACTTCTTATCGACCGATTGCATTTTCACATGGGCCGGGGCTGTTTTACCATCTTCCAGCTCGATTCCGCGCTCCAACTTTCGTAAAGATTCTCGAAGAGGAATCCCTTTTACTTTTGCAATATACTTTTTCTTGATGCCGAATTTTGGATGTGTCATCAAATAAGAAAAATCCCCATCATTGGTCAGGATGATGACGCCCGATGTATCATAGTCGAGCCGGCCAACCGGGAAGATCCGCTCTTCGACTTCTGGAAAAATATCCAACACGGTTTTTCTACCTTTATCATCATGGACTGTCGAAAGCACACCGCGTGGTTTATATAGCAAATAATAGACAAATTTCTCCTTAACGAGTTCGACCCCTTCCACTTCCACTCGATCCGAATTGGTCACCTTCGTTCCAAGTTCCGTAACGACGATCCCATTCACTTTCACTTTACCTTCCAAAATCAATTGCTCGGATTTTCTTCGTGACGCAACACCTGCCTGCGCCAACACTTTCTGTAGTCTCTCCAACTGAGTCACCCCGTCTTTCATACTTAAAAAATTATGTCACATTTTGCGCCAAATGAAAAGAAGACCGACCTATACCAAGTCGTCTTCTTCGCTTTATCTTATTTACTTGTCGCACTTCTTTCCTTCGTTTGTCGTATGACCACATCGGTCGCCACGATCGGTTCATGGTTGAACGATACAGTCCACACGCCTGTTGCTGTTGGTTGTTTGCCTCGCGGGACCAGTAGTACATTCGATAATTTTTCCTTTTCCCCTTTTTTGATCAACAGTTCAATCGGCTCTTTCAATTCCGCCCGTACCCCGGGGAAAATATTATACACGCCCTTTTTAGCGATCGTCACCCGTTTGAACGTTGAAAAAGTCTTTTCAGCCAACCCAAGGTGAGTTTCCCAATCATTTGGGTCGTTTAACGTCACGACAATAATTTTTTTATCGTCTTTCTCAAAATAGGTGGCTAATGTCCGACCGGCCGCTTTTGTAAAGCCTGTCTTCCCAGCAATTGCGGTCGGTTCTGAATGGAGAAGACGATGTTTGTTTCTCCAATGGTATGTGTTTTCCTCATTTTGATACACATGTTTCTTGGCGGTGGCAATTTCCCGAAAGGTTTCATTTTCCATCGCAAACCGTAGCATAAGCCCTGTTTCATATGCTGTGGAAAGGTGCCGTTCATCATGTAGGCCGGACGGGTTCGTAAATACCGTTTTGTCCAGTCCATAGAAAATCGCTTTTTCCTGCATGAGTTGGACAAATCCTTCCACCGATCCGCCAGCATGCTCGGCTAACGCATGAGCAGCGTCATTTCCCGAACGGAGCATAAGACCATAAAGTAACGTCTTATCTTGAACGGCCGTTCCACTTTTCAAATAAATGGATGACCCTTCCGATGAGGCAGCTGCTGGTGATATGGTAATTTCACCTTGTTCCACACCGCTTTCGAGGTATGTCAATGCCGTCCAAATCTTGGTCAAACTAGCTATCGGCAACGGCGCGTCTTCATTCGCTCCATCAAGCAGTCTCCCCGTCTCCGCATCGATCACCGCCCAAGCTTGAGCGGCTGAAGCGTTTGCTGCCCCTCCCAATGTAAACCATGCACAAAATACGGCCAGCAGAAGTGTCCGTTTCAAAAATCAGTTCCTCCTTCCTCTTCCATTGAAAACGCTTCTTGAAACCTGGTCATAAACAGATCCGCATCCTCAGTTTCGTCTTCTTCCTGATGAAGAAGCGGCGGCAGATCGGCGATCGACTGCAAGCCAAAACGATCCAGAAACAGATCCGTCGTTCCGTAAAGGATTGCTCGTCCGGTACCTTCGGAGCGCCCTTTCTCCATAATATATCCTTTTGCGATCAATGTATGAATCGGCCCTTCCGATTTCACCCCACGCAAATCGTCGATCTCCACACGAGTAACTGGCTGCTTATACGCAATGATCGCAAGAACCTCCAACGAAGCTTGTGTCATGGACTTAGGGGATGGATTTTCGAGCAAGCGCTTCATATCATCCGCAAATTCCACTTTTGTGACAAGACGATACGATCCGCCAAACACCCTCAACGTAATTCCGCTATTAAGCCGCTCTTCATAACTTGTAAGGAGCCGGTCAAGAGCCTTCTCGATCTCGTCCTCATCCCGTCCAGTCAAAGCAGCCAGTTGTGGACGGCTCAAACCTTCATCTCCCATTAAAAATAAAAAGCTCTCGATCATTCCAAGTAATCGATCTTCCACATCCATTTTCAACTAACCTCCCGACAGACCGAAACCGTCAGCCTTTCAAAATTATGTCGTTGTTCGACAACGACATCGCTTCGTTTCATCAACTCCAATAAAGACAAGAAGGTAATGACCAATCCAGAAGCATCGCCTTCTGCAAAAAGCGAATAAAAATCACAACTTCCTCCCTTAGTTTCCAAGGTCTTCATGATTTCATCCATCTTCTCACTGACAGACTGCTCACTTCTTGCTATACTGGCCGTACGCGGGGCACGCAGCCTTTTTCGTTCCAACATTTTCTGAAACGCGCCGATCAGGTCAAAAACGTTTAACTGTTCCTCGGATTCGCCAATACTGATTTCACCGAGTGCCGACAAATCTTCCGGTGATTTCGTGAAATATTCGGAGCGTTCTTCTGCGGACTCTTTCAGGCTGATGGCCGCTTCTTTATATTTTCGATACTCAATCAGCCGGGCAACTAATTCATCACGAGGGTCGGGTTCCATCTCATAATCCAGATCACCGTCCAATTCTTCCCCTTCATGAACGGGAAGTAGCATTTTGCTTTTAATTTCAATCAAGGTTGCCGCAAGTACCAGGTATTCGCTAAGTTCGTCCAATTGGAGGACCCGCATGGCATGAAGATGTTCTATGTATTGCGCTGTCAGCTCTGCCATCGGAATATCATAAATGTCGATCTCCAACCGGTTGATCAGATGCAACAGGAGATCTAGAGGCCCTTCAAAAACTTCCAGCTTCACTTTATAAGACATTTGATACTGCACCTGCCTGTTATACAAGATTGATAATGTGAGGAATGATAGTATGAGTATGCATCCGCTTCATCATCCACTATTCGTAAAGTTTATTGTGTATTTCAATGGGAATCAAGACTATTTTGAATGCCATGAAGTGTTGGAGGAATATTGGAAATCCCTGCCGGACGGAGGAAAGGCTCATCCCTTGACCGCCTATATCCTGTTAGCGACAGGACTTTACCACTGGCGCCGCGGAAATGGCGAAGGAGCTCTAAAAACCCTTCGAAAAGCGGAAGACAAGTTCCAATCAATGCCGAACGAGTACCCCGTTTACGCTCAAGAGATCGATTATACACGTCTAATGGAAGATGTCCAACAGAGTATCGGTCGGCTCGAACAGGAATTGGAATTTGAACCATTCCCGCTCCAAGTGACTGACCGTTTACAAAAACTTGCTGACGATATAGAGCCCTCGATGGAACTACTTCCCGCCCAGAGCGATGCCGTCGTTTATAAACATATGCTACGGGACCGGAGCGATATTCTATCCCAACGCGAAGAAAAGAAGAAGGGCAGACGTTAAAGTTCTGCTCCTTCTTCTTTTTCGTAACATTTCTCTATAAAAGATTCCGTCTCTGAAGTCGTCCGACACTTTTTTTCAGGGAAAAGGGAACGAACCCGCTTCACCATCTCCTGACCGATTCCTTCTCCCCGAAAGGATGGGTTGACCGATAGATGTTGAATCGTGTATTCATCTTCGTCCATTTGCAAACCGATCAGTCCGATAAAATCTTCGTTTTCCTTTAGCAAATACAATTGCCAACGACTATCTGTTTCGTAGAGATGAATCAATTCTTGCAACTTTTTAACATTTTTTTCACCGGGCATGTACGAAAGCAAACCCATTGCAATCTTTTCATAAGTTTTTTTATAACGTAAAAGCATCAAATGATCCCTTCTTTTCTGAAAATCCTTCGTCAATTCTCAAAGACAAAGACTCACAATGGTAAGCGATACACCTTGTTCCTACTGTTTGGCTTAAGCCTTTGCCTTACTTCGGTTGAAGATATGGCATGATGAAATACCAATATGCCGCCCCCCATAGGCTAGCGGCACCGAGGATACATAAAAAAAGAATGACGTTCCTTTTCTTCAATTTACTGCCCCTCGCTCAACCGCTTGAAGCGACAGATCCAGTCGGATGAGATCTTCATAAGTCTCTCGCCGAACAGCTAGCCGATGCTCTCCATTCTCACAAAAGACGACAGCTGGCTTAGGAAGCCGGTTATAATTACTTGCCATGGAGTAATTATAAGCACCTGTACAAAAGACCGCGAGGATATCACCTTCAGAAGGAGAAGCCAAGTATGCCTCTTCAATCAATTTGTCACCCGACTCGCAACACTTACCGGCAATGGTCACTTTATCTTCATGTGCATCATTCACTCGATTGGCGGTCACAGCCGTATATTTCGCTCCATATAAAGCAGGCCGGATGTTGTCCGTCATACCACCATCGACAGCTACATAAGTCCGAATATTCGGCACTTCTTTCATGCTGCCTGTTGTGTAAAGTGTTGTACCTGCATCTCCAATTAGCGACCTGCCCGGCTCTATCCAAATTTCAGGCATTGGATAGTTCGCACTTCTAGTCATGGATAGAACGACTTTCGCCATTTCATCGACATAGGCGGACGGATGAAGTGGACGGTCCTCCTCGGTATAACGAATACCGAAGCCGCCTCCTAAGTTCAGGACGGTACATACGAATCCATATTCGTCCCTCCATGACTCCATCTTATCCAAAAGTGCTTCTGCGGCTAGCCGGAAGGCATCCGTTTCAAAGATTTGAGATCCAATATGGCAGTGCATACCGAGAAGTTGAATATATGGATGATCGTGGAGTTGGCGGAACGCTTCATCGGCTTGCCCATTTTTCAGATCGAACCCGAATTTGGAGTCTTCTTGACCCGTCGTGATGAAATCATGTGTCGAAGCGTGGACGCCAGGCGTAACCCGGATTAGCACATTCATATTCTCTTTCCGGGACTCCGCGATTTCTTTCACCAATGCGATTTCAGAAAAGTTGTCAATGACGATACAACCGATTTTTTCATCAAACGCATATTGCAATTCCATAAAACTTTTATTGTTCCCATGGAAGTGGATCCGTTCACGCGGAAAACCGGCTGCCACTGCAGTATATAATTCCCCGCCCGACACAACATCGAGCGATAAGCCTTCCTGTTGGGCCACTTCGTAAATAGCGATGGATGAGAAGGCTTTGCTAGCGTACGCCACTTGGGCTTGGACACCCGCACTTTTAAACGTTTCCTTGAATGCTCGGGCGCGCTCGCGGAACAAAGCGATATCATAGACGATAAGTGGAGTTCCGTATATTTGGGCAAGGTCGACCGTATCGACTCCTCCGATTGTAAGATGACCTTTCCCGTTGACCGACTGTGTTCCGTAGAAATGCATTCCTGTTTCCCCTCCCAAGAATCTAAAACAAATGGTAACCAAACTTTATCATAGAAAGAAGACAATGCGCAAATCTATGATGTACGGTTCCGGTCTGGGGAATCGGTGATATAAGGTCTAGGCGCATCAATGGTCATAGGGACACGCACCAAAATACGCGTCATCGCTTTTGGGAAAAATGGCACAGCAGGCCATAAATACGGGATGCCCATCGGCTTCAGCGAGCAGAGATAATAGAACAAAATGAAAATCCCGATGAAGAAACCGGTCGCTCCCCAAATGGCAGTCAGAGCCAATATAGAGAGACGGAACACTTTTGTAGTGATACTCAATTCATAAGACGGGATGGCAAAAGTCAAAATAGCACTGACTGCCACATATAGCACCACTTCCGGGGAAAACAGCCCAACGTCGATCGCCACTTGACCGATGACGATCGCGGCGACGAGTCCCATAGCGGTTGACATCGGTGTAGGTGTATGAATCGCCGCCATACGGAGCACTTCAATGCCGATATCGCCAATCAGCAATTGGACCAGCAAAGGAACTTCCCCGACATCATTCGGTCCGATATAACTGAGGCTATCGGGCAAATAGCGGGGTTGCGTCGCAAGCAAATACCAAAAAGGCAGCAGGACAAGACTCATTGCCGTACCGATGAAACGGACCAGACGGACAAATGTCCCGATTAACGGGGCTTGCCTATACTCTTCTGCATGCTGTAAATGGTGGAAAATAGTGACGGGAACGAGGATAACGGAAGGGGAAGTATCGACGATGATGGCGATATGGCCTTCCAGTAAATGAGCTGCGCAAATATCCGGACGCTCCGTGAAACGGACAAAAGGCATGGGATGAAAACCTTGCTTCAATAAAAATTCCTCAAGGGACTTGTCTGTCATCGTCAAACCATCATGACAAACTTCTTCCAAACGTTTTCTCAAGAAGTCAAGGTTCTCTTCACTTGCGGCCCCTTTCATGAAAGCGATGACCACATCCGTTTTCCCTTTGACGGTCGTATGGTGCATCTCGAAGCGAAGCTCCGGCACCCGAATTCTACGGCGAATTAAAGCGGTGTTTGTCAAAATGTTCTCTGTGAAGCCGTCCCGGGCACCACGAATCACTTTTTCATTATCCGGCTCATCCGGCTGTCTTCCTGGATACGATCGGACATCAATGGTGAAAGCAAATCCTTCTGCCGTTATGAAGGCGACTTGCCCACTTAATACGGCGTCTAGCAGTCCCCTTTTATCTTCTACTTCCGTAACGGCATGATAGGGAAAAAAGGAGAGGAACCGTCTAGCCCCGTCCCTCTCCTTCTCCATCTCTTCACTGCCCCACTGCATTTGCGTCAGCAAAGCCGTGATGGTGTCCCCATCCACCAAACCGTTAATATACAAAATCAATGATTCGACGTCCCATAAATGCACAGTCCGGGCTGTCGCATCAAAGGATTCCCCTTTCCCAAAAAGCCCTTCAAACCATGTTTGTGCGTCTGTCTTCGAGTTGAAAATCTTATTCATGGTTTATTCCGTCCTCACTTTTTCAATACTTTCTTCGGCATTGACGCCCATCCATGTTTTTAATTGGGCGAGGATTTTCTTTTCCAGTCGGGATACTTGCACTTGGGAAATACCGATTCTATCTGCAATATCGCTTTGGGTACAATCAAGATAATAGCGCATATAAATGATCGTTTGATCTCGTTTGTTCAATCGGGAAATGACATCACGGAGAGGGATATGATCGAACACCTTTTCCGACCGGTTATCCCGCAATTGGTCCATTAGAGTCAGGCTATCCCCTTCACTTTCATATAACTGCTCATGAAGCGAAGCGGGATCCCTAAGTGCGTCAGACGCGAGAATGACGTCATCAATCGAGACTTCAAGCACCTCCGCAATTTCCGAAATGGATGGGGATTTTCCGTGCTTTTTCACGTAATCATCCGTCGCATGCCGGATTTTGAAGCTGAGCTCCCGAATGGATCGGCTCACCTTCACCATCCCGTCGTCCCGTAAAAACCGTTGGATCTCCCCGACGATCATCGGAACTGCATAAGTCGAAAATTTCACATCGAACGATAGGTCGAATTTGTCGATGGATTTCATCAGGCCAATACAGCCGATCTGGAATAGGTCTTCGAGATCGGCTCCCCGCGAAGCAAACCGTTGGACAATCGACCAGACAAGCCTCGTGTTGCCCTCTACCATTAGCCGTCTTGCCTCTTTATCCCCATCTTGCGAAGCTTGGATCAGCTCTCTCATTTTCTCTTGCGATAATAATACGTCTTGCTTATCAACAGATAGGTCCATACGTCACCTCGTTCTGCTTGCTTCCGTTACCGGAGAAAACGTTTTCTCGAACCTAACTACTGTTCCTCTTCCCATTTCAGACTCGACAGATAAGCTGTCGGAAAAACTCTCCATGATCGTGAATCCCATGCCAGATCGCTCCATATGCGGACGCGTTGTGAACATCGGCTCCATCGCCTGGTCCACGTCAAAGATGCCGGTTCCTGTATCACTCACAGTCATCTTCACGGTATCGCCTTCAATTTGGGCGTGAATTTCGACGAAACTTGTCCCATCGCATTCATAGCCATGGATGATAGCGTTCGTTACCGCTTCCGACACAATCGTTTTAAATTCAGAGATCTCTTCGATTGTCGGATCGAGCGGAGTGATAAAACAAGTGAGTGCCATCCGGGCCAATGCTTCGTTTTCTTCAATTGCGACGAATGATAATTTCATTTCATTGTTCATGTAAGACCCCTCCGATTTCCCCGATCGCTTGAGCGACCGTGTAATGTCTAATATATGGACCTAGACCGGAAAAATGAAATATCTTTTCCATCGTCGGGGATGGATTCAAAATAAGTGTTTCTCCGTCAAGAGGAGCTAAATCTCTCATCCTGCCGAGAATCAGGCCGATTCCCGCACTGTCCATGAATCCAAGCCCATCCAAATCCCAAATGACAGCTCTTGCCTGCCCGGTGAAAATGGAAGTTGAGATATGAGTGCGAATTTGGTTGGCCTCATGATTATCCAATTCACCGTGTAATGACACTACTAATATTCCGTTGTCGACAAGTTCCATCTTTGCCATACAAAACCCCTCCTTACTTGCGGATTATTCCACACGGGACGGGCCGAATCCTTTCATACTTACAGAACTAGTCAGGAAAAGTGGAAGGTTCCCATTTTCCGACAAGTTTCACTTACGTTGGAAGTATGGACAACCGAAAAGGGATTTACACATTTCACGCAAAGAATTCCGCCATTTGTTGGAGGAATCGCCAAAGCTTGAAAATAAAACCCCCATTCATCGAAAATGTCCGATGAACGGGGGTTGAAAACCAATTTTTCAGTTGAGACAATGGTATTGAATAAAGGCCTTAGCTTTTTTATATGCAAGCGATCATTTCTTTGACCAAGCGCTCATATTTCCGCGCAACCGATCATAACTCCTGTGAAACGCTCATAACTTTTACCAAACGCTCATATTTTCGACCGCGCGATCATATTTCCACGCAAGCGCCCATAACTAACGAGAAACGATCATAACTACCGACAAGTGCTTATAACTACCTAGAACCGCCCGTGTTGAGCGATCATTTCTTCGCTTAGCCAAGCGTCTCCTCATCCGCCAATCAATTTCCCGATCAACGGAGGTGCTTCCACTTGGGATGTGCCAATTTGGATATGTTGCTGAATCATAGTCAAGGATTGTTCTACGTTTTCCGTGTTGGCATGAATTACAGCGAGCGATTCACCTTGCTTCACCGGATCCCCGATCTTTTTCTTCAGGACGACGCCGACCGCCAAATCAATGACGTCTTCTTTGGTAGCCCGACCTGCGCCGAGTAACATGGCCGCAACTCCGAGACTATCGGCATCCATCTGGGTAACAAATCCGGAAGCGGGTGCCGGCACTTCAATTTGATAGGCAGCGGAAGGCAGTAATGTAGGATTTTCGATAACGGCCGGGTTACCTCCTTGCGCCTCGATCAGTCTCTCGAACCGCTCCAGTGCCGAACCATCCGCCATCGCTTGCTCCAATTTTGCCCGCGCCTCTTCCACAGAAGCAGCCTTTCCTCCTGCCACGACCATCCGGCTGCCAAGGACCAGGCATAACTCGGTCAAATCAGCTGGCCCATTCCCTTTTAGCGTTTCGATCGCCTCGATCACTTCCAACGCATTACCGATCGCAAACCCGAGCGGCTGGCTCATATCTGAAATGACGGCCATTGTTTGTCGACCGGTTTGACGGCCGATGGCGACCATCGCTTCCGCCAAGGCGACCGACTCTTCCTCCTTTTTCATGAAGGCACCATTTCCTGTCTTCACATCCAGGACGATGGCATCCGCACCAGCTGCAATCTTCTTGCTCATGATCGAGCTTGCAATCAGCGGAATACTGTCTACCGTTGCCGTTACATCCCGAAGCGCATAAAGGTTCTTATCAGCCGGGGTCAAGTTGCCGCTCTGTCCCATGACGGCCAACTTGAGATCATTCACCTGGCGGACGAATTGCGCCTCGGTCAGCTCCGTATGGAATCCCGTAATGGCTTCCAATTTATCGATCGTCCCACCGGTATGGCCCAATCCGCGGCCGCTCATTTTGGCGACCGGGACACCGCACGCCGCAACGAGCGGGATTAATACCAGCGTCGTTGTATCGCCCACTCCGCCAGTCGAGTGCTTATCGACTTTAATTCCTTCAATCGAAGTCAGATCGATCTGATCCCCCGATTCCGCCATTGCCAACGTCAAGTTTCCTTGCTCTGCTGCATTCATCCCTTTGAAATAAATCGCCATCATCAATGCGCTTGCCTGGTAATCAGGAATGGATCCTGCGGTATAACCGTCAATAAAAAAACGGATTTCCTGTTCGGAAAGTGATTCCCCATTCCTCTTTTTTGCAATTAAATCTACCATTCTAACCAAGTTCATCACACCTTTTCTTCGATCAAACCAAGAAAGCTCGTGCCAAATTCAGGCATTTTCACATTAAAATTATCTGCGATCGTGGCGCCGATATCTGAAAACGTTTCCCGTAACGGCATAGCCTCGCCTTTCGAAATCGACGGCGTATAAACGAGGAGTGGTACATATTCCCGGGTATGATCCGACCCAGCATGTACGGGATCATTGCCGTGGTCTGCAGTAATGATGAGCAAATCATCTGGTCGCATGGCGTCCATGATCTCCGGCAAACGCCGATCGAATTCTTGCAATGCCTCACCATATCCGACCGGGTCACGCCGATGGCCGAACAACGCGTCGAAATCCACCAAATTGACGAAGCTGAGGCCGTTGAAATCCTTTTTCATGACATCCAGCAATTTATCGACACCGTCCATATTACTGACGGTCCGCACTGCTTCCGTCACGCCTGCCCCATTATAAATATCTGAAATTTTGCCGATTGCCATGACATCAAAACCGGAATCTTTCAATTCATCCATTACGGTCCGCCCAAATGGCTTCAACGCATAATCATGGCGATTGGCCGTCCGGATGAAATGACCCGGTTCTCCAATGAAAGGTCTTGCAATGACGCGTCCGACTAGAAATTCCGGCTGCAATGTCAGTTCGCGGGCGATTTTGCAAATTCGGTATTGCTCCTCAATCGGGATAATATCCTCATGCGCCGCAATTTGGAGTACCGGATCGGCCGAAGTGTAGACAATGATCGCTCCTGTTTCCATATGCTCCTGTCCAAGCTCGTCCAGGATGGCCGTTCCGCTTGCAGGTTTATTGCCAATCACTTTCCGCCCGGTCCGTTGTTCCAGTTGGTCGATCAGCTCTGAGGGAAATCCATTCGGATACACTTTGAACGGCTGGTCGATACGCAAACCCATAATTTCCCAATGGCCGGTCATCGTGTCTTTTCCAACGGAGGCTTCCTGCATTTTCGTGTAAAATCCCTGCGGATTCGCTTCAGGTGCAATTCCTTTAATATCCGCGATATTCCCTAAACCGAGCTGGCCCATATTTGGCATCTCTAAACCGTTCATCGCTTCTCCAATATGGCCGAGCGTATCCGCCCCTTCATCTCCGAAAAGATGGGCATCAGGCGCTTCACCAATGCCAACTGAATCCAATACCATTAAATGAACCCGCTTAAATCGTTGTTTACCCATTTGTCTGTCCCTCCCATTTTCAGCGCCTCACTTGTAGCTTATGCCCGCGGATGGAATTTCACATACACTTCTTTCAATCGGGCTTTGCTCACATGCGTATAAATTTGAGTGGTGGAAATATCTGCGTGGCCGAGCATTTCTTGAACCGCCCGTAGATCGGCCCCGTTTTCAATAAGATGCGTAGCAAAGGAATGCCGCAAGATGTGAGGCGTCAGTTCTTTTTGTATACCCGCTTTTAGGGCATGCCCCTTCAAAATCTTCCAACATCCTTGCCGAGTCAGTCGGGACCCCCGCATATTGACAAATAAAGCCTCCACATTTCTTTGTTTCGCTGTAAATTGCGGACGCACCTCCTCCACATAGCGTTGAACCGCATGGATGGCGCTCCCGCCAAGAGGAATGATCCGCTCTTTCCCTCCTTTGCCAAATACGCGGACAAAGCCCATGGATAAATGAATGTCCTGCAGATCAAGCCCGATCAATTCACTGACCCGCATGCCGGTGCCATACAATAATTCGAAAAGGGCAACATCCCGTTTTCCTTGCGGTTTTCCAACATCCGGTGCTTGGATGAGACGATCCACTTCTTCGATCGATAAGATCCGCGGTAACTTTTGTTCAATCTTTGGCAATTCCAGATGTACGGTAGGATCTTGGTTCGTCACTTGATCACGCAACAAAAATTGGTGGAAGGACCGGATCGACGAAATATGCCTGGAAATGGTCCTAGCGGATTTCCCTTCATCTTTTAAACGCTGCAAATGACCTACGATGGCCGTGCGATCGATGCCATTGATCGATACATGGCCCTCCTCCTCCATCGACTGGATATAATCCGTCAAATCTCGCCGATAAGAAGAAATCGTATTGGATGATAGCTGACGTTCCACTTGCAGAAAGTGAATGTAATCTTCCAGTGCAAAACGGGCATCTTTCATCGTTGTTGGAGGGGTTCCTTCTCCATCTTGATATGTACTCATGCCCCTTCCCCCTTTCCTGAAAGGCATGTCGACTCACATTGCATTTCAAAATCTGTAATGACAAAAGGGACAGCAGCGTGCCATCCCTTTACTCACTCTTGCTTATCTTTCTTTTCTCCTTTATCAGACCGACATCTTTTGCAGATGCCATGGAATGTCAACCAATGGTCTTTTACGGCGAATTCAAAACGGCTTTCCACGACTTTTTCCACTTCACCCAAGAGATCTTCCTGAATTTCATCCACAGTGCCACATTCAATACAGATTAGATGATGATGGAAGTGAGCTGCCCCTTCTTGTCGAAGGTCATAGCGGGAAACCCCGTCACCAAAATTGATTTTATCGACTATTTTAAGGTCTGTCAGCAATTCTAGAGTACGATATACCGTGGCAAGACCGATTTCCGGCGCTTTTTCCTTCACAAGCAAAAAAACATCCTCTGCACTCAGGTGGTCTTCCTCATACTCCAAAAGCACTCTCACTGTCGCTTCCCGTTGAGGCGTCAACTTATAGCTGGCCCCATGCAATTGTTTCTTTATACGATCGATCCGGCTCTCCATACGACGCCCCCCTCAAACTGACTTCATTATATCAAATGGGCTTTCCGTATGACAACCGAAAGGAAATGGTCGCCTATTGGGAAACTATCGAAGAATCCAATAATAGATGGCCATTTCCCCTAGGAGCACGCAGGCTGACAAGAATAGCAGTATCGGTAAAGCACGCGGATTGCGTCTTTTCCCTATCGTTGACTGCATAAAGTAAGGGGGACGGAGCACTGCGCAATACAATAAAAACAAAAAGCAAGAGGCGAACTGAAACGGGAACCACCATACCGTATAATCGAGCATCTTCATCCCAGACCCGAGCAAATAGGATGAGGCCAGACCAAAAAAAACACTCTTTAACGCCCCTGTGAATAAAACTAAAGGACGCGTCTGTCGAATCCTCGCAAATACATAGGCCACAATATAAAAGGACACTAGCGCACCGATTGGCCTGATCACTCCCGCTTCCCGCCCTTCCACGACGCGCGCATCGTAAAAAGCAATCCATCTTTCCACGGCTTCAGAAGGAATTTCACGGAACAACAGAGCCCCTCCGATATAACCGACCGCTAGTATGATGAATAAATGGATGAATGACAATGAACGGACCATAGGCCTGCACCTCCGCATAGTTTGTACAACATATGCTTGTCCGTTCCAATTTAGGTCAAGTATTCAATAGATTTTTTGCATAGAGGACAGCGAACGCCGTTTTGGCATCGAAAATCGAACCATTGGCCATCAGTTCTTCCGCCTCGGCAATCGACACTTCCATCAAGTTGATGAATTCATCTTCATCGCCGGCTGCCGGATTTTCAATCGGATATAAATCTCTCGCCAAGTAAAGATGGATCACTTCATCCGCAAATCCTGGAGAGGTGGCAAATGACTGGATGTAGGAGAATTCACGTGCCCCATAGCCAGTTTCCTCCTCCAGCTCACGGATCGCTGTCACTTCCGGATCTTCCCCTGCGTCAATTTTTCCGGCAGGTATTTCAATTAGAGACCGTTCCAACGCCTTGCGATATTGTTCCACTACAACCAATTTGCCCTCCGTCGTAATCGCCAGTATAGCCACTGCGCCAGGATGGCGAATTAATTCCCGAGTCGCCCGCTTGCCATCCGGCAACTCCACTTCTTCCACACGCAATGTGATGATTTTCCCTTCATATAGGGTATCCCCCGATACCGTTTTTTCCTCATAAGTATCCAAATCCTTCACCCTTTCCATTGCGAACTTCTTTCATTTGCTATAAGCGCATTGTACCATGGGGAAAATGGGAGGTGCACTGACTTGAAGAAAAGAGAACTGGGAAATAGCGGGCTAACCGTTTCTGAATTGGGGCTCGGCTGCATGTCGCTGCCTGATGACCTGCAGGAGTCAAAACGGATTATCGATGCCGCTTTGGATGCAGGTATCAACTTATTGGATACGGCCGACTTATATGATGGCGGGAAAAATGAAGAGCTTCTTGGATATGCGCTGAAGAACAGACGGGAAGATATCATTCTGGCAACTAAAGTGGGTAACCGACTGAATCCCGATGGCAACGGATGGTCTTGGGATCCGACAAAACGACATATTATCGGAGCCGTAAAAGAAAGTCTTCGGAGGCTTGGGACCGATTATATCGACTTGTATCAACTTCACGGCGGCACGATGGAAGATGATGTCGATGATACGATTGAGGCATTCGAAAGCTTGAAAAAGGAAGGATTGATCCGGCACTATGGCATTTCATCTATCCGCCCAACCGTCATCAAACGATTTTTGGACAACAGCTCAGCCGTGTCAGTCATGATGCAATATAGTTTATTGGACCGGAGGCCGGAGGAATGGTTTCCAATGATCAAAGGACAAGGAGCTTCCGTTATTACACGAGGTACGATCGCAAAAGGGCTTTTAACTGAAGAAGGTATGGCGAGAGCGCAGAAAATGGATGGTTTCCTAGACTATGGTTCGTATGAGTTACAGGAGACGCTGGCCGCGTTACGTACAGAATCGGTTGATTTACATGCCACCGCGATTTCCTATGTGCTGCAACAGGACACCGTTGCCACAGCTCTTGTCGGGGCGCGGACGATGGACCAGCTTCATGATTCCATAGTGGCCTATTCCAAAACTGTTGACCCAAAACAGATAGAGGTGGTAGAGAAACTAGTGCGAGAAAACCAATACAAGGAGCATCGTCTATAATTTGTAATCTTTTTGAAACGTAAGTGTAATGATTGAATTGGAGACCACTAGGGTATCTAGTAAGTAGCAACCTAGAAAATCAATACATTTTACGGAGGAGATTGAAATGAAACTAGCAAAATGGGAAAATAAAAGATGGCTAAAGCTTGGAGCCGCTACTATATTATCCGCGAGCATGCTCGTCGCCTGTGCAGACGACAACGATCCAGATGACGATATCGACGTAAATGTCGATAACCCGCCTGCAGAGGTGGATGACGGTACGGACACAGATGTGGACATGGATATCCATGAAGATACTACAACGCCTCCAGCCGGCACACCGGATTCGGATGGAACAACGCCTTCGGACACTCCGGATAGCGATACATCCACGGACGGAACAACGGAAAGTCAATAAGGATCACCCAAAGATTGGAGACGCTGATTGCGCTCTCCAATCTTTTTTATGTTGTAATAACCTAGTCAACTGACAACATTCCACCCTCTGGTCACCTATGTTATGATGAAACAGGTTCTAAAAAAGAGGTTCGCAAACTCCCTCTATAAAAAACTAAGGAGATAGGTACAATGAAAAATGAAAAAGCGGTGGTCGTCTTTAGCGGCGGTCAAGACAGTACGACATGCCTGTTTTGGGCATTGAAAAATTTCCGGGAAGTCGCAACAGTGACGTTCGACTACGGGCAAAGGCATTCGGATGAAATTGAATGTGCCCGAAAAATTGCGGAGGAACTTGGTGTATCGTTCAAAGTGCTGGATATGAATTTGATCAACCAGTTGTCAGCCAATGCGCTCACACGAGATGACATTGAAGTGAAGGAAGTGGATGGCGAATTGCCATCAACATTCGTACCGGGACGAAATCATCTGTTTCTATCTTTCGCGGCGGTATACGCTGATGCAATCGGCGCACCGCACTTGATCACCGGAGTGAGCGAGACGGATTTTAGCGGATATCCTGATTGCCGCAATAATTTTATTAAGTCTTTAAATGTGACGTTGAATTTGGCCATGGATGGAAACTTCGTCATCCATACGCCGTTAATGTGGCTTGATAAATCCGAAGTATGGGAACTGGCTGATGAACTTGGCGCGCTCGATTTTGTGCAAGCGAAAACGCTCACCTGCTACAACGGCGTTCCGAGCTCAGGTTGCGGAGAATGCCCTGCGTGTGTGCTGCGCAATGAAGGACTTGCGACGTATGAAGCGCGAAAGACTGCAGGTGCTTCTAAATGATGCAGCAATTTTATCCGCAAGTGCAACATGACTATCGATTTGAATTGAACAAAGACATGCATTTTTCGGCTGCACACTTTATTCCCCATGAAGACGCCGGAAAATGCCAAATGATGCACGGGCATACGTATTTCATTAATGTCACCATCGGGGGAAATGAACTGGATTCGCTCGGTTTTTTGATTGATTTCAAACAACTGAAAGATCTCGTTCATAAAAAATATGATCATTCCGTGTTGAATGATCATCCTGAGTTCCAAAATACCTTTCCGACAACTGAACGATTGGCAGAACAAATTTGGAAAACCATTCAGGATGTTCTTCATACAAGAGACAATCGTCCTGTGTGTCTCCAAGTAATCGTTCGGGAAACGCCTACTAGCTATGTTGTTTATCGGCCATTACAGGGGGAGTTGCAATGAAAATCCCTGTAATGGAAGTGTTTGGCCCTACAATCCAAGGTGAAGGAATGGTCATTGGTCAAAAAACGATGTTTGTCCGGACGGCGGGCTGCGATTATTCTTGTGCTTGGTGCGATTCCAGTTTTACATGGGACGGCACAGGCAAAAGCGTTTCGAAACGCCCGCAAGAAATTATTGAGGAATTGAAGGCAATCGGCGGACAGTCCTTTTCGCATGTGACGATTTCAGGAGGAAATCCCGCTTTGCATAAAGGAATCGGAGAACTGGTCGATATTTGCCATGCAGAAGGTTGGAAAGTTGCCGTCGAAACGCAAGCTACGTTTTGGCAAGATTGGTTGATGAACATCGACGATATCACGCTTTCACCGAAGCCGCCGAGCTCAAAAATGACAACGGATATCAACAAACTGGATCACTTCATGGAAAAGCTGACCGATGCAAACGCAAGTCTGAAAATCGTTGTCTTTGATGAATTAGATTTCAAATTTGCGGAAGAAGTCCATCTACGTTATCCATCAGTCCCTTTCTATTTACAAGTGGGTAATGATGACACGACGACAACAGATGACAGCTATCTAGTATCCACCTTATTGAAACGGTTTGAATGGCTTATTGATTTGGCTGTTGCTTCCCCAATTATGAACGATGTAAAAGTGTTGCCGCAACTGCATGCCCTCGTGTGGGGTAATAAACGAGGCGTTTAAAGTTAGCAGCTTAAAGTCTTACACTCATCTATTATGATGAAATAAAAAAGGTCCATTCCTATTTTTAGGAAACGGCCTTTTTTATTTTTCAATTAAATATCAAATACATAAGTTGTTTTCCCTCTTACATTTCACTGGAAATTATGGAATTGACTCAAACATTTATCTAATTCGACAAGTAATTCAAAGTATCCAACAATTTCTACAATTTTTTATGGTATTCTAATAGAAGTGAGTTCCCGAACGGAATGGGAAAGCCCCATATCATTCATCGGTAAATAAGAAAAGAGACTCACAGATTACATATTTAGGGGGATACAAGATGAAGAAAAAATTATGGTTTGCACTATTTTCCGTAATGCTCTTGGCTTTTGCTTTGGCAGGATGCGGGAAAGGTGCCGAAAAAGAACCTGCTTCTACAGGGGATGGCCAAAAGGCGGAAAATGATTCGGCTGAAACCAAATCGGTCGATATCGGAATGTTGAAACTGACAAGTTCCGCGCCTTTATTTATTGCATTGGAGAAAGGCTTCTTTGCGGACGAGGGCATTGACGCAAATGCGAAGTGGTTTGAAGCAGCACAACCTATTTCCGTCGCCACAGCAAGCGGAGATGTTCAGGTTGGTGCAACCGGAATTACAGCGAGCCTTTATAATATGGTAGCGGGCGGCGAAAAACTGTTGATTGTCGCAGACAAAGGACGAGAGCAACAAGGATATTCATCCACCGCACTTTTAGTCCCTAGCGATTCAGACGTAGCTACAATCGAAGAGTTAAAAGGCAAAAAAATAGGAATTACGCAAACGGGATCGACTTTCCACTATATGGCGGGTCAACTTCTTGATTTGCATGGTTTAACAACGGCGGATGTTGAATTAGTACCGGTAAACAGTATTCCAGGGTTAATGGAAACACTACAGAGTAAGCAAGTTGACGCAGTTCTATTGAATGAGCCCAACGTTTCCCGTGTCGTAAAGGAAGGATACGGAAAAGTCATCGTCCAAGTTGGAGATGAAATGGATTACCAAACTTCCGGGATTTTCTTCTCTGAAGCTTTTGCGAATGACAAAGAAACAGCTGTTAAATTTTTGAAAGCTTATGCAAAAGCATCTCGCTATTATTATGATGCCGTGCTTACAAAAGAAGGCGATGAGATCGTACCTGGAGAAAACTTTGAGGAAGTTATCGATATCATAGCAAAATACACAGACCAAGAACCAGAGCTCATTAAATTGGGACTTCCATATATGGACCGGGACGGCAAGCTTCTAGCTACTGATATCCCAATACAGGTCGATTGGTATGTGAAGGAAAAATTGGTCGATGCCATCGATCCGAGTGAGATTGTCAACACGGAACTTTTGGACGAAGCTCTGCAACAATTAGGGAAGTGATGTAAATGAAGATTGTCATCGACGATGTCGGGAAGACATTTACCAACACCAAGAAAGAAGTCACAACAGCATTAGAGAATATTAACTTCACCATCCACGAAAAGGAATTCGTCGTCCTGGTCGGTCCGAGCGGTTGCGGAAAATCCACCCTTCTCAACATAGTAGGCGGTTTATTATCCCCCACAACCGGTTCGGTCTATTTTGAAGGTATCGATAAGGATCCCAATTTGGCGATCGTCTTTCAAGAAATTGCGCTCTTCCCATGGAGGACAGTCTATCAAAATGTCATTTATGGCTTGGAGGAACGAAAGGTCAGCAAACAGGAAATCAAAGAGAAAGCGGACTATTACATCGATATGGTCGGCTTGACGGATTTCAAGGATGCGTATCCAAAGCAGCTCTCCGGTGGTATGAAGCAACGGGTCGGAATCGGCAGGGCGTTGGCAGTCGAACCGGACTTGTTATTGATGGACGAACCGTTTTCCGCATTGGACGCCCAGACGAGGACACTTATGCAGGAAGAATTGTTGACCATCTGGAACCGGACCCAACTGAGCACACTATACGTCACGCATAATATCCAAGAAGCCGTTTATTTGGCAGATCGTGTCATTGTGTTGTCCAGACATCCCGGCCGAATTAAAAGCATCATTCCAATTGATATGCCTAAAATGGGCAGAGGTGAAGAACAACATCGGGAACAATTTGAACGGTATGCAGAAGAAATCTGGCAAATGATCCGCCATGATGCCGTCGAAGCCTTAAAGGAGTGATATTCATGGCGCATCAGAAAAAAATCATCACCAACCGAGTCGCATTTCTGGAGAAAAAAGTCCCTTTATACGCTTCCGTCTTGGGGCTGATCGGCTTGCTCGGTCTTTGGGAAATCGTTTGTAGCCTTAAAATCGTTTCCCCGCTCTTCCTACCTGCCCCATCAGCCATCGTGCTGACTGGTTGGGATATGCTCGTAAGTGGGGAAATCACCCGGAACCTCGGGCCGAGTTTGTACCGGATCGGAATCGGCTACCTGATCGGATCAACTGTCGGAATCATCGTCGGTCTCCTGCTCGGCTTTTCCAAATGGGCGGATGCCATCGGGACTCCCGTCGTGTACTCCCTGTATCCGATTCCGAAAATCGCTTTGTTGCCATTGTTCGTGCTATGGCTAGGAATCGGTGAGTTATCCAAAGTGACCATCATCGCGCTGGGCGTATTTTTCCCGGTCGTCATCAATACGTATTCCGGTGTCCGTAATGTCGATCAGATCCTGATCAAAGCGGCCATCACTTTCGGATCCAACCACTTCAACGTGATCCGGAAAGTGATTCTTCCGGGTGCCTTGCCGATGATTTTCGCTGGTTTAAAGCTAGCGGCGGGAACTTCCCTGCTCCTCTTGGTCGCAGCTGAAATGATCGCAGCCCAGAGCGGAATCGGGTCCATGGTACTTCATTACGGAAACCTTATGATCACATCCAAATTAATGGTAGGCGTCCTTGTCCTGTCCATCCTTGGCTTGACTTTCAACCGCTTCTTGCAATGGTTGGAAAACAAGCTCTTGCCATGGAAGTGATGGTCTGACAATAGCCCCTTCGCATTCCTTGAGGAGCGAAGGGGCTTTGTTGTACTTTCATTCCTCCCCTTATCCCATCATTCTTTGATGGTTGTTCCGAACAGCCATGTTAATAAATATCTTATCTAATAAATGGAAATAAAATTAGATTGTATTCGATTTCATTTATTGATAGGGTTGAAGAGAAACGCTGTATTAATTTCTCTTCTGAAAGTGGGTGGACTTTTGTGCTTGCCACACCACTCTGAGCGTAAACATGAAGTAAAACTTTTTTATATCAGATGCGTCTTATACAAGGGGGACCTTTGTACACTTAGTGAGAATGGTGGTTGTAGGAATGAAAAGACAGCAATACAAGAAGCGGAATAGAAAAAAATGGCTTGGCATCAGCCTCATCATATTCGCTTTATTAATAGGTATTGGCGCCTTTTACTGGGTCGATCAATATAAGCAGGGACAGTCATTGGCGGGTGAAAGCACGTTGAAAGAGCAATCCTCCGAATTCGATTTATTCGAAGGGCCTGAACCTCAATATGGGGAAATCAATATTCTTCTTCTAGGTTCGGATGCTCGCGCTAACGAAAAAGAAGGACGATCCGATACGCTGATGATCGCCCATTATTCCCAAAAGACAGGTAATCTCAAGCTCATATCCATTATGCGGGATTCGTATGTGGAGATTCCGGGCTACGGAAAACAAAAAATGAATGCCGCGTTTTCTTTGGGTGGCCCCGAATTGGTACGGCAGACGATCAAGGAAAACTTCGGACTCGATGTCCATTACTATACGATCGTTGATTTTAACGGATTCCCGAAGCTTGTCGATATTTTAGCGCCGGATGGCATAGAAGTTGATATTCCATATAAAATGGAACATGGTATCGGGATGACGCTTCATCCCGGACAACAAACCTTGCACGGAGAAGAGTTGTTGGGATACGTTCGATTCCGCTATGATCGGAAAAGTGATTTTGGCCGGGTAGAACGACAGCAAGAAGCGCTCACCAAACTGAAGGAAGAAGCTGTCGGGTTACACAATATCATGAACTTGCCCAAATTGCTGGGAGCTGCAGAGGCTTATATCGATACGAATTTGGATAAAAAGACAATGCTCTCGATCGGCAAAGGCTTGCTTGACAAGAAATCTAACGGCATCCAAACGCTTCGTATTCCCGTAAACAACTCTTACCGAGACCTAACAGTCAACGTCGGGGACGTCTTGGACATTGATTTTGAAGAGAATATTAATGCGTTGAATACCTTCTTGCAGGAATCCAACGAAACAGCAGAAAACACCCCGAAATCCGAACAGCAATAGAAAAGAGGTCCCGATTGAAGGGACCTCTTTCTTCATTGCTTATGATCATCTTTTGAAAACTCCTGTTCTAGCCGCTTCATGAACTCTTCTGCGGCACTATAGCCTTGTTGCTGCAAGTACCAATTGTTGGCAGCCGCCTCAATCAGACCGGCGACATCACGACCCGGTTGTAATTGGATCTGAATATGCGGAACGGGCACGTCCATATACATCTTATACTTCGTATCAACTTCCAATTCATTGTTCAGGCTATTCTCCTGCCACTCCGTCAACTCAATATCAAGAGCAATCCGAGTCTCTTCCTGAAAAGCAGCCCGGCCATAGAGGCGGACAACGTTCAATAGTCCGATACTCCGCAAGGCGAGAAACTCCTTATTTTTCTCATCATGGGTGCCGAGCAAAGTTTGAGGACTGAGCTTCTTTAACACCACAATATCGTCCGCCACCAGCCGATGACCCCGCCCGATTAAAATATGGGCTGTCTCGCTCTTTCCAACCCCCGATTTACCACGCAATAGAACACCAATCCCCGCCACGTTGACACATACGCCATGAATCGCAATCTCGGGCGCCATTGCTTTCACAACATACGCATCCAATTTTGCGCTCATCTCGGTCATCGAATCAGGCGTCCGGAGAACCGGAATGTTCTCTCTCGTGCAAAACTGCCGAAGCCCAAGCGGCTCCTCTTGCTGGGACGTAATAATGATGCATGGCGGATTATAATAAACAATATTATGAATGCGCAATTTGCACTCCTCGTCGGAAAGCGTATGCAAATAATTGATTTCGTTCTTCCCAAGAATCTGAACATGGTCTTTCGCAATAAAATCGAACTTATCCAAGAATTCCAAGCCCGGTCGTCTCACTTTCGTTTTTTTCAGGACACGGTTCAAATGGTCTTCGCCCACGAGCACTTCCACCGGGAATTTTCGTACAATATCAGCCACTGTCAATGTTCTCACCAAGATCCACCCTCTTTCACTCGAAAATTTACTTAGAAACTTATTCATTTAGTATAGCATGCGATCCGCAGAATCTTAACGGATATGTTGGAAAGTATCGACGTGCTTACCAACATACACGCTAGAGCGTCTAGGGGCAGGCCTTCTTGGCAGAAGTGATAATCCCTCGGACCGCTCATATTTTCGCGCAAGCGATGATAACTTTCTAGAACCGTTCATAACTTTTGAGAACCGCTCATATCTCCTCGCAAACGATCATAACTATCGACAACCGCCTATATCTCCTAGCAACCGATCATAACTCTCGAGAACCGATCATATGTAAGCGTCAATAGAACAACACCTCCTTTCTATGTCTGCCTCGTGAAATAATGGGGATAGATTTTAATCCGGAAAG
>NZ_JBFEGI010000010.1:0-144103 GCF_047228905.1 Sporosarcina sp. 179-K 3D1 HS | reverse complement strand
TTTCCGGATTAAAATCTATCCCCATTATTTCACGAGGCAGACATAGAAAGGAGGTGTTGTTCTATTGACGCTTACAAATGTTTTGAGGTCCACTGCAAATGTTGTGAAGTGTTTGAGTAACGTTTTGAAGTAGAAAGGGAACGTTGTGAGGTGGAGCAGAACCGTTTTGAAGTCCACTGCAAATGTTGTGAAGTGTTTCAGTAACGTTTTGAAGTGGAAAGGGAACGTTGTGAGGCGGGGCAGAACCGTTTTGAAGTCCACTGTAAATGTTATGAAGTATTTCGGTAACGTTTCGAAGTATAGAGGAAACGTTATGAGGCGGCGCAAAAACGTTTTAAGCTTCAATCCAAATATAGTACGAAACCCAACAAAAAATTACAAAATCCCCCAAACATCTTGCTATTTCCCTACAAATCTACTAAACTAAATATAAAATATTCAGAAAATAGGAGGGCGCAACAATACAAACTACTCGCAAACCGCCAGAAGATCTGCTTCAATTGCAACGCTTACTCGTCCGATTGCCCGAACACCATCCACAACACAAATCCCTGACAACCAAGCTCTACCAAACCAGAGCCGGTTACTCCGGCGAACTCATCGTCGACCGGATCCTAAGTGAAGTCGCCTTCCCACCAGGAACCAAAATCCTGCGCGATCTCACATTAGAAATAAACCCCGAGTACCTCATCCAACTAGACACCCTCATCCTGATGCCATCTCGAGCCATCCTGCTGGAAATCAAACATTACGCGGGAACTGTCCAATTCGATGAGCAGTCCGGTAAAACAACGAAAATTTCCCCGGACGGCGAAATTGAAAAGTTTGACTGCATTCTACACCAGCTGGACCGCGCAAAAGCGGGCCTCGATATGTGGTTCAAACAAAAACAAATCCCATTACCCATCGAACCAGTCCTAGTCATGGCAAATCCTAACGTCGAAATTCAGGAATTCCCTGAATCCATCACACTCAAATATGCCAAACAGCTACCCCGCTATCTCCGCCGTTTGTTAAATCAAGAAGGGGATATGTTGCCTGTACAGCAAATCGAGACCATTGCCAAAACTCTCTTTCACAACCAAATTAGATGGAGACGGAGAACTGCCTGTGAACGATTTAACATCGCTCCGGGAGAATTAAGAAGGGGCGTCCTTTGTCTCGAATGCAACGGGGAAGTGACACGGAAAAAGGGACGCACCTGGCTTTGCGAAACCTGCGACCAACCCGGCGATTCCGCACTCGAACAAGCCGTCGCGGATTGGTATTTGCTCATTAGCCCCACCTTGCGAAACAGACAATTAAAATATTTTCTTGAATTAAACTCCACCTCTGCCGCCAGTATCCTATTCAGCCAGCTTCGACTCAACCGCACCGGCAGACCGCCGGGTACCGTCTATACATGGGACTATAACCTGCCTTTGCGCAAAAAGAAGCCAACCTAATCGGTTCGCTTCTTTTTTAACTCAATTTTTCAAGCCAACCTTCGATTCCACCAAAGCCATTCAACATTTCCGCCACACACCTCGAAACAATTTCTATTCACCTCGCAAAGCCTCATCCAAACCTCGAAAAGAATCTCCCGAACTTCGAAACGCCCCCAACAGCACTTCGAAACGTTCTCCCCCAACCTCAAAACGTTTTCCACTTGCTTCTAAACACTTCCGTCCTACCTCGAAACATTTTCACTCAACTTCACAACACTCCAGCCGAACATCTAAACGTTACTCCCTGAACCTCCCAACACTCCACAATACTCACGAAAAAATAGTATACTACTAGAAAAGGAGGCAGAAATCATGAAAAAGCTATTCACCATTGCCATGCTTTCCCTTACTCTAGTAATCTCCCCGCTCCTCACCCAAGCAGCGTCGTTTTCGGATGTGCCGCGAAACCATTGGGCGTATGAGGCAATCGATCAGATGTCGGAGCGGGGGCTGATCAATGGCTATCCGGACGGCACGTATCGTCTGAACAACCCGGTCACCCGGGCGCAGGCTGCGAAAATCGTGGCACTTGCGATTGGGGCGAAGGCATCTCCGAACTTCAAAACACGTTTTCAAGACGTCGGACCGGCGCACGGTTCATACAACTATATCCGGGCACTGACCGAGCGGGGCATTTTCAATGACGCGGACCAGTTCCGGCCGAATGATCCGTTGACACGTGCCCAGATGGCGAAAATCCTGACGCTCGGCTATGAGATCATCGTGGACGACAATGATTTCATCCGGTTCCGTGATGTGACGAAGCAGAGCCAGTATTATGGCTACATCACAACAATTGCCGAATTGGGTATCACGACGACTCCACCGGGCGGGACGTTCCAGCCGAATGACCAATTGTCTCGGGCCCATATGGCGGCTTTCATCCAACGGGCGATGGAGTTCGAGGCCAAACGCCAAAAAGGCCTCATTCATTATGACCAGGCACAAAAACTGTACATTGAAACGAACTCACCAGTCACGAAACCGCCTGTCGCCAAGCTGGCTGACAACGCATCAAAAACAATGGAGTTGGTCAATGAACAACGAACCAAACAAGGGGGCAAGCCGCTGACGCATGACCGGGAATTATCCAAAGTCGCGCAGGCGAAAGCCGAAGATATGGCAAAAAACGACTATTTTAGCCATACATCGCCAACCTACGGATCGGTCGAGGACATGCTCTCTCGCTTCAATTATAAGTGGACGGCGTACGGTGAAAACATCGCCATGGGCTACACGACGCCTGTCGATGTGATCACTGGTTGGATGAACTCAACTGGCCATCGCGCTAACATCCTGAAAGCAGAATTCACACACATCGGCTCCGGCTACGCCACCAACGCCCAAGGCACCACCTACTGGGTCCACCAATTCTCAAGAAAATAATTAGGGTCGAATCAACCCGCGAGCCTCACGGCCCTTTAAAAGAAGAACCAACTCCGGAATTTATTCTGAAGTTGGTTCTTCTCTTTAACTTCACAACACTTTCTTCCAACTTTGAAACATACTAAGTGAACCTCGCAACATATTAAGGGAGCTTCGAAACGCCATTGCCAAACCTCGCAACGTATCTCCTGAACCTCGAAACGATTTCCTTCAACCTCCCAACGTAATGAGTGAACTACGAAACACGATTGTCGAATCTCACAACATTTCCACTCCCGCATCAACAAAAAATTCCCCTATACTTCACCTCCTCCCATCCATTTTGGGGTATAGTCATACTAAGTGACACACTAGTGAAAGGCGGAGATCACCTTGAAACGAATTCATATAGTTCTACTTGCATTCATAACTCTATTTGTACTCACACCTACTGTTACCGAAGCTTCGAAACTAGATGACGTCAAATTTTTTGTGGATACCTATTATTATGGCGATATTCCGAAGAGCTTGCACTCTATGAAAAGCATGGATGAAGTGATAAATGCGCTTGATGAATATTCTCGCTACCTAACACCAGAGGAGTATGTTACATATATCGCAGCAGTGGGAGAGGCACCGGTATCGCAAATCGCCAATGCCTCGCCAGCAATTACGTCCCATATGCTGTATGGCAATATCGGATATATTAAAATTCCGACCTTCCCAGCCAATCTTGGTAAAGAGGTCACGGCCCATTGGACGAAGTTGAAAAAAGCCGGGGCTACCCACCTAATTGTGGATCTCCGCTACAACGGAGGCGGCTATGTAGATAGCGCGGAACAGCTGCTCGGCTTCTTCAAAGGCGCCACGAACGCCTATCAATTAAAGACACGTGAAGGCAGCCAACTATTCAAGCCAATCCCTGCGGATATCAAATTCCCGCAGCAAACCTATGTCCTCGTCAATCGCTATTCCGCGTCCGCTTCTGAGATTGTTGCAGCGGCACTAAAGGATCAAGATGCCGGCGTCATCGCCGGGGAAACGACGAAAGGGAAGGGGAGCATCCAGTCGTTTTTCGAATTTGACGACGGCAGCGCGCTCAAACTGACAACAGGGCATTTTACTGGACCAAAAGGAACCGTTGTCCATCAAAAAGGCGTGAACCCGACAATCAAGACAAATCCCGGACAAGAATTGACGACGATCCACCAGCGGCTCTTGAATACACGTTTCACCAATCAGCTCTATAAAAAGGTCTCAGGACCACAGCTCGTCCCGACCACGAAAACTTTTCACATCCATTTCACACAACCGATGAACTTTTCGGGCAATCAAACGTCCACTAAAGTGGATCTCGTGAAATTGGGCGGTGTTGCAGTCCCGGTTACGGCCCAACCAAACGGCCAGGACAAACTCGACATCATTCCAAGAAAAAAACTGCAACCAGGCGGATCCTATTTGCTCGTCATCCACCCAGGTATGCAAAACGACAAAGGGCGCACAGTAAAGCAAGGGACCTATTTGCCAGTCACGGTTCAGCCCATCAATTAAGTGAAATTCATGGACATGCACAGCCATTTTAACTGTGTTATAATATGTAAATGTTTTAAGCCAAAGTAGAGAGGAAAGAAAATGATGGATAAGAAACTTTGCGTCATCGGACTCGGTTATATCGGATTGCCTACAGCGGTCATGTTCGCCAACAGCGGCGTCCAAGTCCATGGCGTCGATATAAATGAAAGAGCAGTCTCCCTGATTTCCAATAAACAACTTCATATAGAAGAGAACGGTCTCCAAGAACGTCTCGAACGTGCCATCGACGAGGGGAAATTCACGGTTTCCACGCAGCCGGTGGAAGCGGATGTATATATTGTGGCTGTTCCGTCGCCAATCAATCCGGATAATACAGCCAATTTGGAATATATCCGCCAAGCGACAGCATCAATCGTTCCATTCTTGAAAAAAGGCGCACTCGTCATTCTTGAATCGACGGTCCCACCGAAGACTGTAGAGAACATTATGCTGCCGGAACTACGCCAATCCAATCTAATCCTTGGAGAAGAACTTTTTGTCGCGCATTCACCGGAGCGTGTCATTCCGGGCAAAATTTTCGAAGAACTCATTAACAACGACCGCATAGTTGGCGGCATTACGCCGGAATCCGCGGAAATGACGAAAGAGCTGTATCAAACGTTCGTGCAAGGTGAAATCCACCTCACTGACGCAACAACAGCTGAACTCGTCAAAGTGATGGAAAACACCTACCGTGACGTCAACATCGCATTCGCCAACGAACTCGCGAAAATCGCGGAGTCGATTGATGTCGATATCTGGGAAGCGATCCGTTTTGCCAACTTCCACCCGCGTGTCAACATCCATACGCCGGGACCTGGGGTAGGAGGACACTGCATCGCAGTCGATCCGTGGTTCTTGGTGGAATTAAACCCGGAAGAATCTAAAATCATCAAGAAATCCCGCTTGACCAATGACGGCATGCCGGAATTTACCGCGCAAAAAGCACATAAGCTAATGAAAGAGCACGGCATCGAAAACGGAAGAGTCGCTGTTCTTGGACTTGCGTTCAAAGGCGATGTGGACGATATGCGGGAAAGCCCGTCCACAAAGGTGATTGAGGAACTCCAAAAACTCGACATCGACGTCGTCTCATTCGATCCACATATCAAGCAATTGCAACACCCGACCCAAACGATCACATTGGAAGAGGCGACTAGTCAGGCCGATCTTATCCTGTTGACGACAGATCATACGGAATTCAAGGCGCTTAATCCACAAACCGTCCAGACGAAATCGCCTAAACCGCTCGTCTTCGATACGAAAAATGCGCTCGACCGAGATAAATGGGAGCAAGCCGGTTTCGATTTCTTCAAACTCGGCGATGGGAAGAATAAATCCATACCTGCCAAAGGACTTCCTATTATATGAAGGAATCGATTTTAGGTGTACAGGTGAACACCGAAAATTATGATGAGCTGATCCCGAAGCTGTTCCGGAACATCGACGACAAGAAAAAATCGCTTGTCGTCGCTATCAATCCGGAAAAACTTATGAAAGCGAAGGACGATCCCGAACTAAAAGCGCTCCTGAACCGTGCAGAGTTCCAAATTCCGGACGGTATCGGCGTCATTATCGCGTCCAAGCTGCAAAAAGGCAATATCAAATCCCGGGTCACTGGTGTCGACATGATGGATCGCGTTGTCCGTGAGGCGGCAAGAACCGGTAAATCTATCTTTCTATATGGCGCTAAGCCAGGTGTCGCGGAGACAGCCGCAGATAAATTGATAGAAACTTACTCAAATCTTAGAGTCGCCGGCACACAGGACGGCTACGAGCAAGATACGCAAAAAGTGATCGATACGATTAACGCCGCACAACCGGACATCCTATTCGTCGCGATGGGTTCACCGAAGCAGGAACTTTGGATTGAAGAGCACCGAGAAAACCTCCATCCGATCCTCTACCAAGGGGTTGGCGGATCATTCGATGTGCTAGCTGGAAACATTAAGCGCGCCCCGGCTGTCTTTCAAAAATTCGGAGCGGAATGGCTCTATCGTTTGCTGAAAGAACCAAGCCGCATCAAGAGGCAAATGAACCTTCCAAAATTTTTATTGGAAATATTAACCCGAAAATAGGGATTCCCTACTTGTAATATAGTAGACTTGGTGATAGAATACGAAAGTGTAAGGATAATTTCCTCATATCATATAACAAAACGCCACGCAGGACGAAACGGTTGGTTGACCGCACAAAAAAACTCGGACAGTTCCCATCTGACCGGGTTTTTTTGTTGGCTGAAATTCTGCTGCAAATGGGAGGCACCGACCCATTCCCACCCCACCCCACCGGGTGGCAGTGCCTGGCTCCCGGAACCATTTCAAAAATCTCATGCAACTCCTCTCTTTTATATAAACAATAAGAAATGTTTCATTTTGATGACATCGCACCAAATTCAGTAAAATGCTTGATATATATTTAAAATACGATAGAATAATAGGAGCGGCAAGGAGAGTTTGTCCAGTTTTGTTTATGAAACTTGTAAACTTCCTTATTTGTAATTGACAACCTTGTCGTCACTGTCTATACTTTAGTGTGTAATGGCTTCTATCTTTCATTTTGCCGTGGGGATAGATGACAAATTAATTTCGATTCAAGAGGAGGAAATTATTCAATGGCTAACCAACCAACGAAGTACCGTAAGTTCGTAGTAGGCGCTGCGTCAGCTGCACTCGTAGCATCCGCAGTAGCACCTGTTGCAAGCGCGGCAGATTTCAAAGATACAAAAGGGAACACACATGAACCAGCAATCGATGCACTATCTGATGCAGGTATCATCACTGGCTACCCAGACGGCACATTCTTGCCAAACAAAACATTGACACGTTCTGACGTTGTCAAACTAATGGGTAAATGGCTTGTATCTGAAGGCTACGCTGTACCATCAGATTACAAAACGAACCCACGTTTCACAGATCTAAAATCGACATCTAACGACGAGCTTCTACAATACGCTGCAGTTGTTAAAGACAATGGCGTATTTGTTGGAACTCCAGACGGTAAATTAGATGCAGCAGGCAACATCACTCGTGAAAACATGGCGATTGTTCTTGTTCGCGCATTTGATCGCGTAAACGATATCGATCTTGCTACATACGTGGCGGGCCAAGATTTCAAAAAAGACGTTGTTGACCTAGGAAGCGCGAAAGCGGAAGCACGTCCGGCAATCGACGTTCTTGATTTCTTCGACATCACGAACCCGGCTGCACCAACATTCAACCCGAAAAGCACAACAACTCGTGGTCAGTTCGCTACATTCCTACACAAAACACTTAACACAGATTTCTCTGATGTTAAATCTGGTGTAGTAGCACCTGGCGTTGCATCGGTTAAGGCGGTTAACGCTACGACTGTTGAAGTTGCGTTCAAAGATAAAGTTGACAACATCAACTCACTTAACTTCTCTATCGATGGTTTGACGGTTTCTAACGCAGCTGTAAAACAAACTGACGATAAAGTGGTCGTATTGACAACTGCTGTTCAAAAAGGTGGAGAGAAGTACACAGTTTCCTTGAATGAAAAGGCAATTGGTTCATTCGAAGGAATTTCTGCTGTTATTCCATCCACAATCAAATTGAACACGAGATCCGTTCAAGGAATCGTTGGTCAACAAGCAATTCTTTCTGCTGATATCGGCGTAAAAGAAGCGGGCGTTCCAGTTACTTTCAACGTGAAAGCAGCAAATACTACATTGAATAAAGACCAAGTATTTGAAGTCGTAACAAATGCTGATGGGATTGCAACGTTCTCTTATACGCAATATGCTGAGGGTAATGATACAGTAACGGTTTACCCAACAGGTAAAGCAGACCTTCGTGAATCTGGCACAGTATATTGGGCAAAAGAAGCTCTATTGACTGTAAAAGATATCACTGAAGCAACAACACTTGCGAACGGTTCAAAGAAAGTTTATGAAATCAACTCTGAGCGTAATAAAAACAAATATGTCTTCGTTACGTTTAAAGAGAACTTGAATGTTACACCAGATAAATTGGTGAAAACAGTAAATGCTGAAGGTGTCACTACTTACGAGCTAAACACATCTGGTGTCCCAACAACAGCACTCGCACGAACAGCCTATCCATACAAAGCCACTGTGAATGGGGAAGCAGTTATCGCTGTGAAACTAGACAATAACGGCAAAGCGAACCTTGTTCTTACAGGTTCAAATGGAACTGTGACGCCGATTGTTTATGAAGGAAAGCAGTTAAACACTGTTACTAATCCAACCCAAGCAGACTACAATGCTAAGTATGATGCAACTGCGTTGCAAGCAACAGCTAACACTGTGATATTTACAGTTCAGCATGCTCTTGGCTTGACTATTAAAGCTGAAGGTGTACAAAACGCAGCAATTGCAAGTAGCACAGGTACTAGCATTGGTACAGGCGGACGGGACTATGTTATCAACTACACTGATAAGGATGGCAAGTCTGCTGAAAAAGGAACTACAGTACGTGTAGCAATTCCTAAGACGGGTCTGAAAAATAAGAATGGTAATGATTTTGTCTTACGCAACCATAAAGGTGATGTTATTACATCATATAGCCAGGACAATGATTACTTATACTATAATGTTCCATTAGAAAAAGCAGGTCAGGCGACATTTACAGTGACATCTACTGAAGCTAATGACTATGTAGCTCCTATTGTATTCATTGAGAATGGCACAGTGAATGGTTTGGATAAGGACGATCTACAAGCAACTGGTGAAGTAACATACTTTGTAAGCAAAGTAGATTACGCTGCTAAATTGAAAGTTCTAGATACAGATAGAGAAATTCGTGATGTATCTAAAGAAGTAAAATCACTTGTGGCTGATGGTACAACGCCAGCATGGTTCGTTTACCAATTAGTTGACCAAAACGGTAAATTACGTACTGCGAATGAAGCAACGCGAGTAACTTTCTCCGTTCAAGCAGGTCCTGGTCGAATCAGCGTAGCAGGTCAAACTTTCCAAGCTGGACAAAACGATGTTGTAACAGTCAATATTCCGGCAGGACAAAACTACGTTTCTATTCCTGTAATTGGTTTGGAACCATCTAGCGCAACTATCACAGCAACTGGTTCACTTGCGGGAATTGTTCTTAACACAACACAACCAGCTTCACAATCCGTTACATTCACACAGTATTCTACTGCTGACGTAACAGGAGATGTAGTTGCAACTTCCGTTAATAAAACAAACAACACATTTGCATTAATTGACTCCGCTAGCAAAGTTCATGTTTATAATTATGAAGATGCGACATTGCTACAGAACAATGCTTCTGTTAGTGAGCAAACATTTGAAACATTGCTTGAAGCTGGTGCTCGTCTGACAGTTTCTAAAGATGCTAATGGCAAGTTGACATTCAACGTAGTAGCACCAAGCGGATCTGCTACATTCAACGCTCAACAAAACGTTGACTTCTTGATTCAGCAAGCAGTTCTTAATAATGATGCTTCTGTAACAGTTCCAGCGACTGGTGGCGGAAATATTACTGTTAACACAGACGCAGCAATTAATATTGTTGTAAATGTAGATTCAGTAAATAACCTAACTATTACTGGTGCTAATACACAAAACGTTAATATTAACAAGTCTGCAACTGGTCTTGGAAATATCAGCGGTGACTTGACAGTTAATACTCCGAAAGCTCACGTAACACTTGGAACTGGTGTTGCAGTAGCTGGACACACTGATATTCAAGACGTACTTTCAAGCTCATTCACAAACAATGGTATATTGAATACAGTTGAAATTTCTGATACAAACGGCGCTAGATTTGTTAACAATAGCCTTGTAACTGGTGTTGTTAAAGTATCCGGAAAAGGTTCAGTTGTAATTACTGGCTCTGGTACTCCTATTAGTGAAGTAGTAGTAACAGGTGCTGCTAATGTCACGATTCCATCTGGCGCTGCGGTAACAAAAGTTACTGTAGAGAATGAAAATGCAACTGTTGAAAATAAAAATGGTGGTAGCACAGTAGTTGACAATGAATATCAAGTTAAACCTGTTACAGAACTAAGATTCAAAGACACGAATTCAGGTTCTGCAATTGATGGTGAGATTACATTTACTACTACTGATGCAATTGACTCAGGAGCGACCAAGTTTGATATCAATGTAAATGGTGCTACAGTTGCAACGGTTGATAAAAATACTACTGGTACAACAATTACTTACAGCTTTACAGCTGGCTCAATTAAAGCAGGCGATAAAGTTACTGTAATTGCCAAGAATGCTGATAAGAAAGCATCAACTCCTGTTGAAGTAACTGTTGTGAATAATACAACTGTAAGTGAAACTTTTGCTTCCGCTATCAATGTAGCTAATCCTTATTTGACTGGATTTGTAAAAGGCGATAATAAAGCAAAGGATGGCAAAATAGAAGTACCTACTACTGCAGCAGCAATTGAAGTTGCTTTGAAAGCGCGTTTGGTTGAATTACAAGCACTAACTAGTGAAGATGCTGACGCTGCTGGTCGTAACTTGGCTGTATTGAAAAATCTTAAAGCTGAAGATATTAAAGTTAATGGTGGTAATATTGCATTCTCAAATGATGATAAAACAATTTCAATTAATGGACCTGTTTTATCTGAAGCTGCATTTATTGTGGCAAAGGGAGCAAAAGAAAACTCTTATGCAGAGCCATTTAATATTACTTTAATTAAAGCAGCTTATGCAGATACAACTACTGGATCTATAGCTGATGGAGATAAGTTAGCTAAAATTCAAATCGATAGATTTGGAAAAGCAACTATCTCTAGTAATTAAGATCTGGTGATTAAGATCATTAAGATTGGGTGCCAGTTTCTGAAACAATTCAGATAACTTGCATCTGGTAAAGGAAAAGCTCTGTGGAGAGAAATCTCTGCAGGGCTTTTCTTTTGGTTCTATAATATTTGTTGGGGTATCCATACAATTTGGATAAAAAAAATGCACGTGATCACCGATTTCTTTTATACTTGAATTGAGTTCGGGTGCCCACTGGCGTTGCATAGGTTGATTAAAAAGTAATTAAAGTAAAAAACATACAATTAACAAAACAAAAAGAAGAGTCTCCCCAAAATTAAGGCATCTCTTCAAAAAATTAGCCTTTTTTTAGAAAGTGTTCCTTGGCTATCGGGTCTACGATGGCCACATCTTCTCCATACTTGATCTCAATCGGGATGCGCTCGGGCACCTTCTGCCTGCCTTTGCTTTTCCGGAGACGGCGGTTGCAGTTCGCCAGAAGTCTACTGATTGGCAGAAAAGAATAGACCCGTACCTGCCTCAGGAAGTCCCACGCGGATTTTTTGGGCTGATGGATCAGCCGCATGAGCTCAATCAACGCAAATGTGATCAGTGTCAGATACATCTGATTCCAGATGCCCTTCGGGGATTGGCTGTAGATGTGATCGACCTTAAGATGTTGCTTGATCCATTTAAAGAAGAGTTCAATATACCAACGGTTCTTGTAGGTTTCCAGGATGTCTTCCTCACTCAGATCCAGGCGGTTTGTGAGTAGACGGAAAGTGGTCCCTTCCTCATCCTTGAACTCTATATAGCGCAGTATCTCCGGTCTTGTCTGGATCGACACGAGCTCATTTCGGCACACCGCGGGATGCGTAGGGCTATAGGCCCGCAAAGTCTCAAACCGGAATGTTTTGCGGATACGAACCAGGAATTGGCTGTTCCTTGCCAGCCATCCGCCCATCTTCGTCTTGTGGGCGTACCCGCGGTCCATGACATACAGGGCATCCTCATCAATCAGGTGGTTCACTGCGTCCGAATCCGCGACATTTCCAGTGGAAGCCACCATCTTTTCGGGAAACACACTGTCCGCTGAAGCGACCACAATCCGGAGGTGCAATTTAATGCCGCTGGAGACTTTTGAAATCGCTGTCCAGCAGGAGGCGCTGTCCGGTAGCTTGACATAGGTTCCATCGATGATCCGAAGGATACCGACTAGGCTATTAATGCCGACTGCGTGCCGTTGCAGGATCCAGAAGGCTTGAGCCAATTGGCCCAACAGATCCACCAACAGGTTGGTATCCAAATCGAACAAACGACGACTCAGCTGTGAATGGCTGATGGAGGCCAGTCCCAATTCACGCTGGATCGATTTGCGGGCCCGTATGTTCTCTGAGATATCCCGATGGCTTCCCCATTGAAACAGGATACCCAGGATGAACGCTTTGACCAAGGCAGAGTCCGGCAACTTCTTTTCATCATAGTTCATCAGAGGGCAGGCTAATCGGGTAGCAGGCAACAGTGATAGAATTTGACGAAAGACGAGGTTCTGGTCTATGCTTCCCATAGGGAGTCTCCTCTCTGTAAGGATGGGCTGGTTTTGTCGTCAGTCTTATTTTAATTTTACAGGAGGAGTCCCTTTTTTTTATTTTTCTGTATTTGGCAATCAAGGTATGTACAAAATGGCAGTATGTTTATTTTGTAAGATTGATAAATATTCATCGCTCCTTGTCGCTTGACATGGAGCCTCTGCGAGCATAGTGTCTGGCAAAGGGCGAAAGGACAATAACCCGCTCTTTCGCCAGGCGAAAAGCCTACCATGCTCGCCACTCCATGTAAAGCGATCGTATGCAAAAAATATACTGCCGAAACCTACATTGTTAAATTGCCACTAACAGATTATACTGAAAAACCGTTCCAAATCGTTGTTTTTCGACTTTGGAGAAAACTTTCCAGTGTGATAACCTAATGATTAACAACTGATAGTAATGGAGGTGGGTGCTATAAGTCATGTGATAAGCGTTGGGCTTGAAGGGATGCGGGGACATCGGGTGATTGTGGAGGCGAATGTTCGTGTAGATAAGGAGTCTTGTGTCATCGTAGGCTTGCCGGACGCTTCCATGAAAGAGTCGAAAGAGCGAATCTTAAGCTGTCTACATAAATTGGATGTCGATCTGGCGATGAAAAAAGTGACAATCCATCTATCACCCGCTGATAAGCGTAAAACGGGGACGGGGCATGATTGTGCAATGCTCCTAGCCGTCCTGAAAGAGGTGATGGAAGAGCCGATTCCCGTTGATCCAAAAACATGCTTCCTTGCTGCCCTCTCTCTTTCGGGTGATCTTGTCCCTTTTCATGGGTTGATACCTTCTCTCCAACAAGCGATAAGGCTCGGATTTGAACGGATCATCCTACCCCCAGTTGATTTGAGCTTTCTGGCTATTCCGGCTGAGGTGGAACTCATACCGATCCACTCAATGGTCGATCTCCTCGCTTATTTGCGTGGGCAGTTACAGCTAGAATTAACGGACAAGGAGCTAATAACCTATCAGCAGGTCCATACCGATGAGTCTCTCACATGGACGGATTTTGCGGTAATCAGGGGGCATGAAGATGCAAAACGGGTAATGGAAATTGCAGCCGCTGGAGGGCATCATGTACTACTGAACGGTCCGCCTGGATGTGGAAAGACAATGCTGGCGGATGCATTCCACACTATTTTGCCCAATCTGAAGAATGAAGAGATGCTGGAGACATTCGGCATCTACCACTTAGCGAAAGAGGAACGCGGCTTTTCCGAGCGACTTCCCTATCGGCACCCGCATCATTCTGCATCCGCCGTTTCGCTGATTGGAGGGGGCACATTTCCCCGTCCAGGAGAGATTTCCCTCGCGTATAACGGGGTTCTATTCCTTGATGAACTCGGAGAATTCTCAAGAAAATCACTGGATATGTTGAGACAGCCGATGGAATCAGGGGAGGTGACCATTAACCGTGTAAAGCAGTCCGTCACTTACCCAGCATCGTTCATCCTAGTTGCAGCCACTAACCCTTGTCCATGCGGCTATTTCGGTTCAAATGAGCGATACTGCACCTGCACAGCGAAACAGATCAAAGCATATCAATTGAAAGTATCCGGACCGTTACTGACTCGGATCGATTTTAATTTGACATTAAGAAGCGTTGGCCTGATTGAAAGCAAGACTCCTGAGTCATCAAATATAATCAGGAAGCGGGTTCGTCAGGCAAGGTATTTGCAGAGGAAGCGATACGGAGCGGTTGGCCTGAATGGAAATGTGCATGTCTCCATGTTGTTAGACACCGCCTTATTGTCTAAGGAACAGGAGCTTCATTTCCAGTCCATCTGCTGTGAAGAGAAATGGAGCAACCGGACAATGGTCAAACTCATTCGAATTGCGAGGACCATTTCAGACTTGCAAGGGGAAGATACAATCACCAGGGACGCGATAAATGAAGCAGTCAAATGGAAATGCCTTAGCTCCACCGTATTAGGGGATAGGAAAGAGGAAGTCCTTGATGGCTAGAAAGAGGAGAGCTTGGCATCCGAAAGGGTATTATCATATCATTGTACGTGGGAATAATCGGCAAAACATCTTTAGGAACCACGAGGATGTGAATGAATATTTTCGTGTGATGGATTTCGTAAATGGTAAATTTCCATTTGAATTGTACGCCTATTGCATCATGACAAACCACGCTCACTTGCTCCTTCGTTCCCCTATTGTCCCGCTGGGCAAACTGATGGCTCCGCTCAATCGACGGTACAGTGATTATTGCCGGAAAAGGCACGGCTATGTCGGCCAAATCTATCAAAACCGCTACTTTTCAAAAGAGGTGATTGATGCTACGGGTCTGTTGCAAGTAAGCTCTTATATTCATCGGAACCCGATTGAAACAAAACAGCCCATGGTCCGGTCGATGGAACTTTATCCTCATTCCTCATATAAATACTATTTCCATGAAAGGCAAAGCCCTTATCCCTATCTAATAATAAACCTCCTACCCTCGTTGTTGCCACCCGGCTGGGAACGAACACCACAAGGGTATGCCAAGTATTGCAGGGAGAGTAGGGCAGGTAATTAGGCAGATGGTTCTACCATGAAATCAACGGCTTTTCAGCACAAAAGTTTATAAAAGATTTAAAGCTCTGTAGGATTTCACTGCAGAGTTTTTTGATGATTGACATTTTTTATGTTGCGTGGAAACCCGGTCCGTAATGGTATGTTTGGCACTTTCAAAATAAAACACTTTGGAACCTGACCTTACTTTTCCAAAAGACTAACCTAATTCCTCCTATATTCAAATTGATAATCTCTTACGGTATCGCTGTATTTAATAGTAACTTGAATAGGCGCTTGAATACTTCGATCATACGCAGGAAGATTATTGTCATCGTCTGACCCAACAATTAAAGTGACAGGCTCAGTTGAACATTCGGCAATTTCTTCATACATACTAACGGAATTATTTCCCTGATAAATCAAGTTTCCATTCAAGATAAATTCACCGGATTTTCCTTTCGTAATAACAATCTTTTCATTATTGTTCTTATTCGTTACCTCAAAGTAGTACCTAATTTGTTTTTCCATACCGTTTTTGGTTTCGTGAAAACCGGTAAATATTATTTTAACTAAGTCATCATCTACTATAATTTGGTCAATCGGATTTGTTAAAAGGTCTCTAATTTCCAGTAGTTCTTCAGTAGATAAGTTTTGATTCTGCTCCCTTTCACTAATGATATATTTTGCATGTGGTCCAGTATGTAAAATCGGTGTGCAACTATCTCCGTCATTATCGCTCCCTTCAATCTCTTCTTTCATGATTTCTTTTTCCTGCCTGTTTTTTTCTTCCTTCGGTTTTGTTACCGTTGGATTATTATGAATCTCATCTGTTGATGTTATATCAAATTTTTCTTTTGGCGCCAACCATATTAGAATAATGAAAACAAAAAGGTAAACAAATAGCATCTTAAAGCTATGCTTTGCTTCCTTATCCCTCTTAATAAATAATGATATTGTGGTTATTATCATTAATAATATAATTATACCTACTAAACCTATTAATGCATAAATTACGGAATCCATAGTAACATGCTCCTTCTCATTCCCAAGCAACTTTATTCACAAAATTAATCAATCGCCTCATCCTATTATGTATTTTCCATGAGAGATACAATAGTCCTTCTTTTGGAGAGATATTCTGCGGGGCTTTTCTATTTTCAAATTCCAGTTTGGGTGTTAGACTTAAACACTTTGCGAACTGGACTTTTGAGGAAATTATTTTCGAGCAAAGATCCAATTTAATATGCGCATGATTAAGCCGATATATAGTAATGAAGTATTTATAATCTTGAGGTGTTGGTATTGTTGAAGAACCTATTTTCAAGCACCCTGTTTTTATTGGTGACACTTTGCGCCTTCCCCGCTTGGGCAGAGGAAACGGACCGGGTCATTGTCCAAGTGAAGGATGACCAGGGCAATCAGACTATTGAAAGTGTTTTAGTCGAGGAGATTGAAGATTTAGATGAAGCGGATATCCTCCAACCGGATTTTATACGTTCAATTAGTTTACAAGAGAGTCATGTAGGATCAAAATCATGGGGTACGTTACGTATCGGAGCCCAGCGAATGAAAACGATGACCAGTCCAATCGAAGGAAGCGTGATTGTTGCCATCATAGATACAGGTGTAGATGAAACGCATCCTTTTTTGAAAGACCGGATTGTGGACGGTTATGATTTCATCAATAACGACACGAACCCGAGGGATGTACATTTCCATGGCACCCATGTAGCGGGCATTATTGTAGATACGACCCCGGCGAATGTGAAAATCATGCCTATCCGTGCACTGGATGACGATGGGAAAGGATACGACTCGGATATTGCAAAGGGTATTCGATTTGCGGTGGACAACGGGGCGGATGTGATCAATATGAGTTTCGCAGGCGAAGAGTACTCCCCTTTCTTAGCCGAAGCGATTGATTATGCGCTATCAAAGAACGTGCCAATCATTGTTTCTTCGGGGAATGAAAGTACGGATACGGAAAACTTCTACCCCGCATCCGAAGAAAAAATAATTGTCGTCTCCGCAATTGACCAAATTGATCATATCGCGGATTTTAGTAATACCGGTGCTTCCATTGACGTCTCAGCTCCGGGAGTCAATATTAGTTCCAGTGTGCCTGGGGGACAATTTGCCAGCTATAGTGGGACATCGATGGCAGCTCCTTTTGTAAGCGGAATTGCCGCGATGTTTAAACTTGAAAACCCTACGCAATCGGTTGGGGAAATCGAAGGTTTATTGAAGAAGTATGTCGACGACCGTGGCGCAATTGGACGGGATCCTCTCTTCGGGGAAGGGGTTGTTAATGTTACAGGCTATGATAAAAATTTGGTGATTGATCACGAGCAAGTTACAGTCAATAAAGATAAAACTGCTATAGCATTCGTCCCTTTTCCAGAACAACGGGGTGTTCCGCTGGATGCCAAGTGGACGATTACGTTCGATCGTCCGTTGACCGATGGTGACGTCGTTGACTTCAAAGTGTTCAGGGGTGACAAAGAAGTGCCGATTACACGAACTTTTAATAGCGGTGAAAATGAAATTATGATCGCCCCACTAAAACCGCTACTTCCCCATACGACTTACCGGCTGTTGCTCTTTGTTGAACATGGTAGGGATTATGAAATGAAGTTTGTGACGGGAGATTAAACAATAATTACAGCTCTATCCAAGGACAGAGATGAAAGAACGACCGAAAAACTCTTTTCGGTCGTTTTACTATTTGATTCAAATATTGTTGCGCAAATCATATTGCTTTGCTTGTCTCAATCTATTGATTGCCATTGGCACACCGACAATCCACTCTAACGTGAAGGCAAGTGCGATTCGCAATACCGTTCCCATTAGTTGACTACTCTGATAAATATTCCGTTCTTGGACAGTGTAAGATCTATCGGCTGGTACATAGGGTTCCGTATAGCTTGCGTAGCCAAGTATGTATCTCCAACCGTATACAATGCCCAAGGGATAAAGAGCGACGCAGAAAAGTACATATAGCCCACCATCAAAAATATCCAAAGTTTTATATTTAATCATTGTTCCTACAATGAGTACTACTGTAAGAATAAGTCCGATCAAGAGGTGAAAATGAATAATATAACCTGCAAATACAGCGAACTATGAACGGGTCATACCGTCTAGAAGCGCCTAAGCGCTTTCTATTTGACGACAAATGTTTCCCAGGTAAGAAAGGTAAGGATTATAAACGGGATGTGATGGTTAGAATTGGTGTACCAATCTCTACTCAAAAGGTAGAAGATGGATGACCAAGTTATACGTAAAGCGGAGTTGATAGCTATGGGAGATCACAAAGCGAAAGAAGCGATGCAGGACGATTATTCATTAGTCAAGGTGCCTCGAGAAAAAAGGAATATGGGTTGGTTAAGTGTAACTAATATTGCCTTTGGCATCGCAACGGCCATTTTTTATTTTCAAATGGGAAGTGTGATGGCACTTAAGTTTGGAGCCATTAACGCGATCATTTCTTCCACGTACGCCATCATCGTTGCCGGCATACTAGGAACGTTTATTACTTATCTATCAGCAAAGTCCGGAATGAACGTCAATTTTTTATCGCGGGGCGGCGGCTTTGGTTATGTAGGTGCTTCGTTGACATCGTTCATTTATGCAACTAATTTCATCATGTATTGCGCGTTTGAAGGGTTGATCTTAGTTTCTGCTGTTCACACATTCTTCCCTGTAATACCAAAATGGACACTCATTATTTTCTTCGGAACGCTTGTTATTCCGTTAAATTGGTTCGGCATTAAACAACTTGATAAATTGCAAAAATGGTCTTTGCCCATATTCGTTATATTTCTAATCACTGCCATTGTCGTGTCCGTTTTTACCCCATCCGTATATGAAGGTAACTTTTGGACTTATATGCCGGAGGGGGTTGAAGTTGGTGGAGAGGCCTTGCTGTTTTGTATCGGGATGCACCATGGGATCATGGGTCTGACAGCGCTTCTTGCCTCGGACTATTCCCGCTTCCTGAAACCGAAAGATATTAAGATTGGATCCGTAATGATTGGATTTATTCCTCAAATTTTCTGTTTTGGGGTCATGGGTGGTCTGGGGATCTGGTTTGGTGTTCGTCTGAACGAATCGAACCCAGGCGTTTACATCGTCTTGCTCCTTGGAATTGGGGGAGCGCTGTTCACAATGTTAACCCAACTGCGCATTAATGTGACCAATATCTATAGCAGTTCCTTATCACTTGCCAGCTTCTTTGAAAATGTCTTTCATTTTACACCGAGTCGAAGATTTTGGGTTGTGGTATCAGGGGTAACAGCGATGGTTTTAATGCTTGGCGGTATCGTGAATTATTTGGATAAGGCGATGACCTTCCAAGGCGTCTTCCTATTAGCTTGGGCCGCCATCTTAGTTACTGATGCCATGGTCGTGAAAAAAATATTAAAGATCGGACCTGGTTATTATGAAAGTCGACAGGAATATTTGTATAAATGGAATCCGGTTGGGGTCTGGTCTTTACTTATTGCAAGCGCGTTAGGGACAATAGCCGCACTAGGCTTCATGGGCGAGTTTTTAGAAAGTACAGCCGCCTTCTTTGCTGCGCTTCTAGCAGCTGTACTGACCGTGCTATTAGCCATTTTTACAAAAGGTAAATTTTACAGCAAAGATGCGCCTAATGACGTTCCTAAGGAAGATTATATTGTGTAAGAGAAAGTGATATGAGCCACATACAAAACACCTCCGAGGTAAGTACATGTCCCACTTTGGAGGTGTTTTATATTGTCCCAATAATTTAGGTTAAGTCTATGCCCTAAGCCAATCTCCCTCCCTCCACATCCCTCACAAAGTCCTTAATGTAATCAAAATAATTATCCGCGTCATCCCACATCGCGAGATGGCTGCCATTTGGACAAATGGCAACGCGGGAATTTGGTATTCTTCTACCCATTTCCTCTTTATCTTCCACCGCCATCGTATCGTATTTTGCTCCTAGCAGAAGTGTCGGGACTGTGATTCTATGCAGGTCGTCCCAGCGGTCCCAATCTTTGAATGTGCCTGTTACGACGAATTCATTCGGCCCTTGCATCGTGTTGTATACCTGAGGATTGATGTGGGAGAGGCCGCGGACAACGCTGTCCGGCCAAGGGTCCAGGCGGCAAATATGCTTTGAGTATAGATGTTCATGGAGGAGCTCTTCATACTCAGGGTTTTGATAGTCTTCTTCATTCTCATATTTCTCCAGCTTCTTAATGATTTCAACAGGCAGCGCATTTCGAAGCTCATTGATCTTCTTGACGTATGACGGGATGCTGGCGGTCATATTGGAGATGATCAGCCCTTTCAGGTGTTTTTGATATTTCAGCGCATATTCAATCGCGAGAAATCCACCCCAGGAGGAACCAAACAGATAAAATTGTTCCAACCCAAGTGCTAGCCGGACCTCTTCCACTTCCTCACGAAACCGTTCGATTGTCCATAAGGAAGGATCATCGGGCTGATCGGAATGGTAGGAACCTAGCTGGTCATAAAAATAGATCTCTATCCCGGCATCCGGCAAATAATCTTGGAACGATTCCAAGTATTCATGGGTGCTTCCCGGCCCGCCATGCAGCAACAGAATTTTAATCGGGCTGTCGCCCACTTTTCGTGTCCATACATGATACCCGCCGGTGATCGGAATGATCTTTGTTCTTCCTGTCATCTCAATTCCTCCTCTTTTTATCCCTATTGTTGTGCTTTAATGTAGAGCAAGGAAAATCGAAAGTCAATGCAGTTCAGTAAATTGATTGAATATTTAAGATACTATGATAAATTACTTAAACTTTTCTTAGTGGTCTACTGGAATAATATATATTAGTCGGAAAATTATAAGCATGGGGGGAAGGCTATGAAGATTACAAGATTTTTATTTTTACTTATGATTTTAGCATTAGCTTCCGTTCTCGCGGCATGTTCCGAAGACTCGGCTGATGCTGAAAAGAAAGAGGAAGGGACTAGCACCGAAGAGAATAAAAGTACAGATAGCAATACGGAAAGCGAAGGCGGCGGGGAAGGGGGAACTCTGACTTTCGCATTGCCGGGTGACATCATTGCACTCGATCCCGCATTTTCATATGACTTTGCGACGAATCCAGTTGTGACCCAGATTACGGAAGGGCTGTTGCAATTTGATGAGAACGGGCAGCTTCAGCCATTGTTGGCGGAGTCCTGGGAAGCGGTCGACCCGACAACATATGTCTATCAGATTCGCGATGATGTGAATTTCTCGGATGGTTCGCCAATGACCATTGAAGACGTCATATTTTCAATGGAACGCACGATGGATCCAGCTACCGCTTCTTATGTTGGCTGGATGTACAGTAATGTGGAATCCATTGAGGCGACAGGGGATTGGGAAGTCACGGTGAAATTGAAGCAGCCAGATATCCTATGGCGCTATGCGGTCGGTACGACAGCTGGCCACATCATCAGTAAAGCGTACTATGAGGAAAATGAAGCGAACTTCGGCAAGCCGGACGGCGGAGTGATGGGGACCGGTCCTTTCGAGTATGTGGAATGGAAAACGGGTTCCGAAATTACTTTGAAGAAGAACGATCATTATTGGGATAAATCGGCCGGTCCTTACTTGGATAAGGTCGTCTACAAAATGCTTCCGGAAGGAAATACGGTCGTTACCGGGTTGAAAACGGGACAAGTGACCGCAACGATCAACTTGCCGCTTGACCTGATCGAAGTCGTCCAAGCGATGGACAATGTGAACATTGATGCTGTCGATAGTTATATGAGCAACTTTGTCGCTATTAATGTTGAGCGGGAGCCGCTCAATGACGTCAACGTCCGAAAAGCAATGAATTATGCGCTGGACAAACAAAAGATCATGGAAAAGATCGTCAAAGATTCTGGTTCTCCTGCAAAAGCGGTTCCAGTCGGACCGGCATTATGGATCTTCAACTCGGATTTATGGGAAGAAGCTTATGAAGAGCTTCCAGGCTATGAATATGATATCGAAAAAGCAAAGGAGTATTTGGCCAAATCCTCCGTACCGGACGGATTTAGCGCTACCATCATGACGGAAAGCGATACATTGAAATTGAATACGGCGCTTGCTTTGCAGGCTGCGGTCAAGCCGTTGGGCATCAATCTTGAGATTGAGAAAGTGACGACGGAAGAAGCCAACACTCGCGCGTTCGGTAACAAAGACTACGATATGATGATGCAGACGTGGGGGGCAGATTTCCCGGACGCTGTTGGTAACTTGCAGCCGGTCTTCCACTCCAGCAACAGTGTGGACGGCGGTTCCAACTTCTCCAAATACAGCAATCCCGAAGTCGATAAATACTTGGATGAGCAAGTGGCATTGACGGATGACAAAGAGAGAACCGAGCTGATGATCAAAGCGGAAAAGATCATCGCAGAAGATACTCCGTGGATTATGATCGACCATCCGAAGCAGATGTTCGTCGCGAACACGGACGTCGAAGGTTACACGATGAAAGCCATGTGGTATTGGGATTCTTTCTTGAAAGACGTCAAGTTTAAATAAGGGAAAGGGCGGGGGTAGAAACCTTCGCCTTTTTTCTTATTGCCACAAATTCTAGATTGAATTGAAGTTACTGCCGGGAAAATGCTTGTCTCCTAAAGTCCTATAGTAATATATCCTCATGTCGACTATAATAGTTATAACATTCAGAAAAATGGAAAAGGATGATGTGCAATGATCTTATCCCAGCCATTGTTCACCTTTCTCATTGTGCTCGGTATTGTCGGGGGGATCGGCAGTTTATCGACGCTCGTTTCTTTATTGATCGCCGAAAAGGAGAATGACTATTTGAAGATGGAGAAAAGGAAAAACGATCTGGAATATCTATTGAAAGACGCGCAAATCAGCAATCTCGCCTCACAGATCCAACCCCACTTCCTCTTCAACTCATTGAATACGATCACCTCCCTAATCCGATTGGACAAGAACGAAGATGCGGTCAGTTCCATCCAAGCGATTTCCACTTTATTACGCTATACGCTGCGGGACTCCCAGCAGCTCGTCAGCGTGGAAGAAGAGCTGAACAGTGTCCAAATGTATTTACAGATCCAGAAGATGCGGTTCGGGAAGCGCCTAGAATGGGAGATCGAGTGCCCGGAGGATTGCGCCGACGTCAAAATTCCGATGCTGTCCATCCAGCCATTGGTGGAGAATGCCTGCAAGCATGGCATAGAGCCCAATGTCCGTGGCGGATTCATCAAAATCTCCATTGAGAAAGGGGAGGATTTTATAATTCGCATCCACGATAACGGGGTTGGTATTTCTCAACAGATTATCGGCCAGTTCAATAATTGGAAACAGGATAGGATCAAACCGGACATCCTCGGAATCGGCATCGTGAACACGTACGAACGCATCCAACATTTCTATGGGGAGAATAGCGATTTGACAATCAGGAGTATGACGAATGGCACTGTCTGTTCCATCAGCATAAGGGGGGGAAGGGCTTTATGAGAATCTTGCTAGTTGACGACGAACCATTGGAATTGCAGACATTGGAGAAAATGATCAAAGACATCGGCGATTATGAAATCCATAAAGCCGAAAATGGATTGGAAGCAATCGACCTGCTCCAATCCGTTAAAATGGATATCGTTTTTCTTGATATCAAGATGCCTGGCATGAACGGATTGGAAGTTCTATCTAAAATCCACCAGCATTGGCCTGATACAATCGTTTCCATCATCTCCGCATTCGATGATTTCATCTACGCGCAACGAGCGATGGAACACGGCGCGGTCGGCTATTTGTTGAAACCGTTCACGGAAGATCAATTCAAGAAGCTTTTTAACAAGATGGAAGGACTTCTTGCCGAACGGAATGAAAAACGAGCATTCATCATCCAATCTATCATTGAACGGAGTCTTTTTTCGGAGAGCAATTTGTCCGATGAAGAAGCGATGGACAACTTAAGCTTCCTACCGGAGGCCATGTTCGTCATCCGATGCAAAAACAGGAATTGGATGGATCAGATCACCCATACCCAAAAAGATATCAAAGTGCTCAAATCCCCTCAAGACATCAATGGATTTACGCTATTGCTGACGTTGAAGAACTATGCGCCTTCCATCATCGATCAAATCCTGCTCCACAACTTGAACAACTCAGAGCAAATCCTATACGGCCTTGGGGAGAGCAATTCGATGAAAGCCGCCTATGCACAAGCGGTCCGTGACTATCATGACAGGAACCGCTCCACTTTCCAACTGTTCCTGCATTACATCAAAGAGAATTTTTATAAAAATATTACTTTGACCGACGCGGCGAAAACCGTTCATGTAAGCTCCTCCCATCTGAACAGATTGTTGAAGAAGGAATATGGGAAGACCTTCACCGAGATTTTGCTGGATATCCGAATCGAACGGGCGAAAGAGCTTTTGCTTAAAAACTATAATGTGGAAGTCGTTTCGGATATGGTCGGATTCAACAGCGCAGCTTATTTCGCCGTCTGTTTCAAGAAATTCACAGGCGTATCCCCGAGTAAATACCGCAGTGAAGTGGGCTGAGCCGGATGGCTTCCAAGATCATTTATCTGCTCATCCCGTTAATGACCCCCATTGCCTTTTTCCTCGCTGCGCAGATCACGTACGATCATGGGGTATTGGGGTTGCTGGGCTATTCAATTATGTGGGCGTTGTCGTTCATCGCTTTTTATTTTACGCAGAACCGGAAACCCGTCGCCATCCAGGACCCTATCTTACGAAGTGTAATCAAGGGAGTTTACATTATTGAAGTCATCTTCTGCATCTTCCTCGTCTTGAAGATTATTTTTACGGAAACGGACTTCATCTATATGACTCTTATCAATATCATCTTGATGGCGACCGTGCCCCTATTCGTCATTTATCTATATAAATTCAATCCGAAGCTTGTCGCTGTTGCGACGGTTCTACTTGGTATCGCCATTTCGTTTTTGATTCCGACCCTCGTCTACTTGAAAGTCAGCATTCCGACCGTGTATTCGGGAATCCACTTCCTCTCCACGGATTTGTTGAGATTCGACCGCCCTGCCACTTGGCTGCTCGTAGCCAGCCTCGGTATCATATTGGTGGCCCGTCAATATCTATATAGGATGGTGGATATACATCATAAGGCACGAACCCGCTTCGCCCCTTTCCTGATTGCGGCCATCATTTCCTCCATTGTGATGATCTCGTTTGGGACGATTTCATTTCTTGGAAGAGCGCAGGCGGTTTTGCCAGACCTCAGCGACCGGGTGAGCATCCAAGTGATCAATCGTTTCGGCGGGCAGTTCGCACAGATTTTGTTCATGTCAATCACCATTTTTATGATCTTTTTCATTTTCATTACATTATGGGAGTCCATAAAGGGCGGACCCAAAAAGTATAATCCATTGCTGATTGTAATCGGCACACTGATTCCCGGATTGGTAGTGCCCTATGTGAACATCACTTTGCTGGATGCTTTTCTTTATTTCGGACTGTTCTGGTCCCCTCTGTTCGGGTTGATCTTCGTGCCGGTTACTACCATCTATAGAACAAGGATCGGTTTCCTCTTCGGACTCTGCATGAGCTTGGCTGTAGGGTTGATTTTTACAATTCCATTCGGCATCCTCGCAGGGGCCTGCAGTTCCTTTTTATTATCTATCGTTCTCGTATTATTCGGTCCCGTCGAACAGAAGAATCTCCAATTGTAAGGGTGCCTGCCCTTACTTTTTTTATTTATTTCGAAATGAATCATATATTGAAGATAAATTGGTTAAATATTTAAAAAGTTTGTTCATTGGAAAAGTAAAATGGATAGTAAGCATGATTACATTGACATTTCTAATGGGAGGTGTGCTCATATGGTTTCTTACATTCTAAGAAGATTGCTATTGTTGATTCCGATATTGTTTTTGGCTTCTGTCCTCGTATTCGGGATGTCCCATCTGACCAAGACAGATCCTGCGTTGGTAATGGTAGGCGGGAAGCAGACTTCGCCGGAAGTGCTGGAGAACATCCGGGTGAAATATCATCTGAATGAACCAGTCTGGAAGCAGTATCTGATCTGGGCGGGCAACGCCGTTCAGGGGGACCTCGGTGAAAGCTTCAAGATGAAGCAGTCCGTCAGCGGAATGATTGCAGAGCGGTTGCCGTTGACGATTCAATTGGTTGTCATGAGTACGATCATTACAATATTGCTGGCGATTCCGCTCGGTATCATTGCAGCTGTGAAAAAGAATACATGGGTTGATTATTTGGCCTCGCTCATTTCCCTGGTGGGCGTTTCGTCCCCAGTATTTTTCACCGGGGTGCTTGCTGTCATGCTATTTTCATACAAGTTGGATCTCCTGCCCGCATTCGGGACGGGCGACAATTTCGTTGAAAACTTCAAATATCTCCTGCTCCCGTCGTTGGCCTTGGGTATCAATATGCTGGCGCTGAGCTCTCGCATCACACGAAGCGGAATGATTGAGGCGTTGGGAACGAACTATATCGAGACGGCAGTCGCTAAAGGAATTCCGAAACGGGTCATTGTAATGAAACATGCGTTTAAAAACGCCCTAATTCCATTGTTGACCGTGACTGGCCTGCAGCTCGGCTTCCTCATTGTCGGGACAGTGCTTGTCGAGTATACATTCGGATTGGGCGGGATCGGAAGCCTGATTGTGCATGCGGTGCAGTCGAGCGATTATCCTCTTGTGCAGGGAACGACTATTTTTCTCGTCGTTTTTTTCCTCTTGATGAACTTGGTCGTCGATGTCCTGTATGCGGTCATTGACCCTAGGATACGTTATTAACTTGGTGGAGGTGTGAGTCAGCATGAGCCAAACCGGTGTAGTGGGAAGAAAACCGATGATCCGGACGAGAAGAAGGGGTTTATTGCAATCATCGTTCTTTAGAAACTATCTTGCGGTTGCAGCGGGATTTGTCATTTTGCTAATCATCTTGGCCGCTATCTTCGCGCCGGCGATTGCGCCGTATGATCCGAATGAACAGGACTTGTTGATGTCCCTTGAACCGGCGTCCAAAGAGCATTTCTTCGGTACGGACCAACAAGGGCGGGACATCTTCAGCAGAATTTTATATGGAGCAAGGACGACGCTGTTAGGAGCGCTTGGAGTGGTTGGTATTGCCACGGTAATCGGAGTGCCGTTAGGCTTGATCGCCGGCTATTACGGAGGCAGGATCGACAGCCTAATCACTCGGACGTTTGATGTCATTCTTGCATTTCCAGCTTTATTGCTCGCATTTATCATTGTCGCTGTATTTGGGAAAGGTTTGGAGAACGCCGTCATTGCTCTCGGAATCGTGTACATTCCGATGATTGCACGGTTGGTGCGGTCTGTCACATTGGTTGAGAGGGAGCAAACTTATGTGGAAGCGGCGCGGAATCTTGGTTTTTCCAATAGTCGGATCATGTTCCGGCATATATTGCCGAATTGTATTTCTCCGATCGTTGTGCAGGCGACCATTGACTTGGCCTATGCCATTCTGGACCTTGCTGCCTTGAGTTTCCTTGGCTTGGGCGTACAGCCGCCGACAGCCGACTGGGGTGCCATGCTGGAAGAAGGGCGGGAATATTTATTGATTTCGTCTAATACTGCGATTTTCTCTGGCTTCGCCATTATGATCACAGTTATTTCCTTTAACCTTTTCGGCGACGGTCTCCAGCAGCATTTTGATCCGAAACAAAGGAAAGTGTGATAGGGGGATAGCGATGAATAAGTTATTGACGGTCCACAATTTATCAACGAAGTTCAAGACGGAGCGCGGGATTGCCCATGCTGTTCGTTTTGTAAATTTCTCGATCGACGTAGGCGAGATCATGGGGCTCGTCGGGGAAAGCGGAAGCGGAAAAAGTGTGACCGCCAAATCGATCATGCGCCTCATCGACAAATCGAAAGGTCAGATTTCAGGGAAGATCTTGCTGGAAGGCGAGGACCTTCTTTTGAAAAAGGAGAAGGAAATGCAATCGATACGCGGGAATAGTGTTTCCATGATCTTTCAGGATCCGATGTCTTCCTTGAATCCGCTCTACTCGGTTGGCGAGCAGATTGCCGAAGTGTATCGCTACCATAAGAAGATGAAGAAGAAGGCAGCTAAGGAAGCGACGATCCGATTGATGGAGCAGATCGGCATTCCGGCAGCTGAAAAGCGCTACAGCCAATATCCTCATGAGTTCAGTGGCGGCATGCTGCAGCGGATTATGATCGCGATTGCTCTTGCCTGCAATCCGAGACTTCTCATCGCCGACGAGCCGACGACCGCCTTAGACGTAACAATTCAGGCACAAATATTGCGGCTCCTCAAACGTCTGCAAGGGGAGTTCGATATGGGCATCCTATTGATCACTCATGATTTGGGCGTTGTTGCGGAAATATGTGATCGGGTGTCGGTCATGTATGCGGGGGAGATTGTGGAAAGCGGAGATGTCGAAACGATTTTCAGAGCGCCAATGCATCCGTACACACTCGGACTAATTGCATCCATTCCGAAACTGGGTAGCAAGACCAAAATGCTGAGTCCGATTGAGGGGGCGCCGCCTGATCTGCATGGGGAACTAAAGGGCTGTCCGTTTGCGGAACGATGTGCGTACAAAACCGACATCTGCCTGGCAGAGTCGCCGGAGCTCCGGGAAGTGGAAGAGAGGCATATCGTTGGCTGTCATCATGTAGAGGCCATCTTCCAGCAAAGGAGGCAATATGCATGAGTCAGGTCGTCCTGAAGGTGGAAAACTTAAATAAGCATTTTCCGACCGGAAAGCGCAATTTGCTTGGAAAACATACGCAAACTCTCAAAGCGGTAGACGGGGTTTCATTTGAAATCAAAGAAGGTGAAATCTTCGGGCTGGTCGGGGAGAGCGGGTGCGGGAAATCGACATTGGGGCGCTGCATTACGAGAATCGTCGATCCGAGCAATGGCACCATCCACTTTAATGGGGAGGAGATTACGAACTCGGGTCCGCAACGATTGAAAGAGTTACGGCGGCAAATGCAGATGGTGTTCCAAAATCCGCATTCGTCTTTGAACCCCCGAATGACCATCCGGCAAACCTTTGCTGAAATACTGAAAGTGCATGGGCTGGCAAAAGGAAAAGAACAGGAACGGATGGAGGAAATCCTGTCGCTTGTCGGATTGCCGGTCGACGCGTTGGATCGCCATCCCCATGAATTCAGCGGCGGCCAGCTGCAGCGGATTGTCATCGCGCGTGCCCTTCTGGTGGAGCCCGAGTTCATCATGGCGGATGAACCGGTTTCAGCTTTGGATGTTTCTGTCCAGGCGCAAATATTGAATTTGCTCGTGACATTGAAAGAAGAATTGTCCTTGACAATGCTATTTGTTGCACATGATTTAAGTGTGGTCGAGCATATCAGTGATCGAGTTGCCGTGATGTACTTGGGGCAAATCGTGGAGATGGCCGATGTAGATGAGCTATATCAAAATACGTTACACCCCTACACAATGGCGTTAATGGCTGCCATCCCGGTTCCAGATCCGAGTATCAAAAAAGAGTATGAAGTCATCGAAGGGGATTTACCGAGTCCGATCGACTTGCCGGTCGGCTGCCGATTCGCCAGCCGATGCCCTTCTGCCATGACGGTCTGCCAAGAGCAGAACCCGTCGTTGAAAGAAGTGAATCCCGACCACTTCGTCGCATGCCATTTATATTAATGTAAGGGGGTAATAATTCGTGTACAAAGTGGTCCCGATGACTCGGCTCGGACAGGAATCGTACCAGCCGAGCCGATCATCCATCTATAAGCAGTTGAATCGAATACTCTCGGAGGGCAAGGAAGTCCATCAAGTCAGAAGGAAAACACGCTTCGCCACGGAACGGTTTCCGGAAGGGCATTTGTTCTTTCCTGGGACAATACTAGTCCAAGATGAAGATGAAATATCAGGCGCTAAGGTGGATCGGCTAGAATCGGTATCGTTGAATGGTTTATCACAAATGAAGCTAATGAGGAAAATCGCTTTTTTAGACGGACAAAATTGCGCTTCTTTCTGTTCCGATCCGTTCCGGCACTTTTTTAGCGCCTATGGCTTAGCTGTCGACTGGCTTTCGGACATGGACATCAGACAAGGAAAGCTTAAAGACTATGACCTGTTAATTGTTCCGGGCGGCCCTGATGCGGGGGAGTCTTATTATGAAGGCTTGGGCGAGAAAGGGTATGAAGAAATCCGTAACTTCGTCCAACGGGGCGGAATGTACTTGGGTTCTTGCGCGGGAAGTTACTTTCCGTTATCAGCGAAGCAAGGTACGGTGCAAGCTGATGTTTGGTTGCATATGATTGAAGCGACGGATGAATCCGGGTTAGACTATTGGAGAACAGGAACCGGCTTCGTCCGCATCGAGTTCGAAGATGTGGACCATCCGATTGCCATGAGTTTGGCATTGGGTGAGCCAAGTACGATGGACGTCATTTATTGGGAAGGGCCTGCATTTTCCATGCTTGAGAATTCGAATGTTCAGGTGATTGCACGGTACAAAGACTTCTTGGCATCGGGGGCCTCTATGCCATCCTGGTCACTGGAAAATAATCAGATTGCTAGAGATGCGATGGAGTGGTCTAATCCATTGACGCGAGAACGGTTCGATCATCATTTGAAAGGGTACCCCGCCATTGTGGAAGCTTCCTATGGAAAAGGACATATGGTTTTATTGTCCCCGCATGCTGAATTTGGTACATGCGGGACGGAACATACAATGGCGGATAATCCCAATTATGTGTTGTTGATGAACAGTATCTATTATTTATCTTCTAAAGGGGGAGTATAAATGGTAACAGTAAGTTGCTCAACAGGAATCATTTATGAATTCAACAAAAACAATCCGCCGATCCAAGAGGTGGAATCTGGGACGACATTAACCATTCAGGCGTATGATTGTTTTCAAAATCAAATCCAATCAGCCGAAACAGAAGTGACTGCCATCGATTGGAATAAGATCAATCCGGCCACAGGTCCGATTTTTGTGAAGGAAGCGATGCCCGGAGATATTTTAAAAGTGAAAATCGAGAAGATTGAAATTGGTAATCAAGGCGTTATGGTCGTTGGACCTGAATTAGGGGTAATGGGGCATAGCATCGAAAAGATGACTTCTAAAATTTTGCCCATCCGAGACGGCAAAGTCCATTTTAATAATATCGCGCTGCCTGTGAATAAAATGATCGGGGTTATCGGCGTTGCACCAGAAGGGGAAGGAGTCAACTGCGGAACCCCCGGCGCGCACGGTGGGAACATGGACAATAAAATGGTCGCGGAAGGCGCTACCTTGTACTTCCCGGTATTTGCAGAGGGGGCGTTGTTTGGTCTAGGCGATCTGCATGGAGCCATGGGTGACGGTGAAGTGAGTGTATCGGGTGTAGAGGTGCCGGGTGAAGTGACCGTCACGTTGGAAGTCATTAAAGGACAGTTTATCAGGCATCCGATGCTAGAAAATGATGAAGTGTTCACACAAATTGTTTCAGCTGACACTTTAGATGAAGCCGCTAAAACGGCCGCAACTGAGATGATTGATCTCATTGTGGAAAAGTCCGGACTGCCACTGGAAGAAGTGACGATGCTGATGAGTGCTGCAGGACAATCCGAAATCTGCCAGATTGTAGACCCTTTGATGACGGCGAGATTCGTTGTGCCGAAGTGGTTGTTGGAGGAGTTGGGGGTTTCTTTAATTACGGAATAAAAAGATGGAATCTGAAAAAAGGGAACCGAGCGGCTATGCCAAATCAGTTCCCTTTTTCAAATGTGGTTCCTGAAAGATTCCGAAATTGTCTTAGAATGATAACGACCGAAAAAAGTTTTTCGATCGTTTTATCATCTCTGACCTTGGATAGAGCAGTTCTTATGTTTAATCTCCCGTTACAAATTTCATCTCATAATCCATGCCATGCTCAACAAAGAGCAACAGTCGGTAAGCTGTATTCGGAAGCAGCGGCTTTAGCGTAGAAATACCAATTTCCAGGTTACCGCTATTGAAAGTTTGGGTAGTCGGGACTTCTTTGTCGCCTCTTAGCACCTTGATGTCAACGACGTCTCCATCGGTCAAGGGGCGATCAAACGTAATCGTCCAAGTGGCATCCAACGGAACACCCCGTTTTTCAGGGAAAGGGACAAACGTTGAGCCCGTGCCGTCAAGAATGACCTCAACTAGTTCGTAGTCCGTAACATTGACGATTCCTTCCCCGAAAGAAGGATCCCATCCAACCGCACCGCGGTCATCGACATACCTCTTCAATAAACCTTCAATTTCTCCGACTGATCGTATCGGATTTTCCAGTTTAAACATTGCGGCCAGACCGCTTACATAAGGGGCTGCCATGGATGTTCCGCTATAGCTGGCAAATCGTCCCCCAGGCACGCTGGAATGGATATCGACCCCAGGTGCTGAAATATCTATGGATGCGCCGGTATTGCTAAAATCGGCGAGATGATCATTTTTATCGACTGCAGAGACGACGATGACTTTTTCATCGGATGCAGGGTAGAAGTTTTCCGTATCTGTACCTTCATTACCCGAAGAAACAACGATCGGTACGTTCTTTGAAAGAGCATAATCAATCGCTTCCGCTAAGAAAGGGGAGTACTCTTCGCCGGCGAAACTCATATTGATCACATCCGCTCCGTTATCTACCGCAAATCGGATTCCCTTCGCAATATCCGAATCGTATCCTTTCCCTTCGGCATCCAACGCACGAATCGGCATAATTTTTACATTTGCCGGGGTTGTATCTGCAATAATGCCCGCCAAGTGCGTACCATGAAAGTGTACATCCAACGGGTTTGTGTCGTTATTGATGAAATCATAACCGTCCACAAGCCGACCTTTTAAAAAAGGATGTGTGTAATCCACACCTGTATCGATGATTGCAACAATCGCGCTTCCTTCGATGGAGTTGATCATCGTTTTCATGTGCGGCGCTCCAATACGAATCGCCCCCCATGATTTTGTTTCCACACCACTTTCTTGTAAACTAATTGAACGAATAAAATCTGGCTGGAGAATATCCACTTTCTCTAACTCTTCAATTTCTTCAACTAAAACACTTTCAACCGTCTGATTGCCCTTCTCGTCCATCACTTGAACAATAACCCGATCCGTTTCTTCTCCGAAAGCGGGGAAGGCGCAAAGTGTCACCAGTAAAAATAGGACACTCGAAAGTATATTCTTTAACAATACCAACACCTCAAGATCATAATTACTTCATTCCTATATATCGGCGTAAGTGTCCGCGATTTTAAATCAAAACTATCGAATTGGAGAAAATTGCTCAGATAGTAGAAATGACAATAAAAAAAGGAAAAGCCCCGCAGTTCACTCTCCACGGAGCCTTTCCTTAGCCAAAAGGTATTTATCTAAATTCCGTCCAAGGAGAGTTGTTGTAGTAATCCTTCGTCATCATTAATTAAATAAGATATAAAGAAATTTCCGTAAATATTATATTGCATCTGAACTCGAGCTCATTCTGCAGGAGTCATAGCCTTCCGTTCCATGTTACAAAGTTAATAAATTACATAATAATTTGGAATTCATCATAATAAAATATTAGAAACATCTTTTATTTAATTGTTTTAATGATTATAAAAAGTTCTTTAAAATTTGGTTTTGGAGTGAATAACTGTTTTATACCTGCTATACCATTGATATTTTGATTTTTTTTGTACCAGCGATTTAGCAAGACATATAAGTATCCAGCAAAAAGTACTAGTGTGAAAATAGCTAAAATGAATTCAATACGTATTTGTGTGCGTACCATATTGTAGAGGTCTTCGTTATTATAAATATTTGCATATTGTGCTGCCATTGATCTTGTTTCTTCAGAAATTATAGGAAAAATATATGTAAGTACTAATAGTATCAAGCTTAATAACAATCCAATGATAGATAATAGCGAAGTAACAAAGCTGAACTTCACGACAATTTTAGAAATAATATTGGAACTAAAGAAATATGAATACACAATTATTCCTAACATCGCTAACATTAAAATACCGAAAACTCCAATTGCGCCAGACTCAAATAATAAATCTAATGGCACCATTGGAAGCATGAAGGAGAACATAGTTCCAGTACTAAAAATCAATAAAGCACTAAGCGCCAAATAAATCGATATAATATAGAAAATAATTTTCCCGATTAGAGCTATTTTTTTAGTATCGAAATTTTTCGGAATCCCCAATGTACTACTTACACCAGAATTTGAATTAGATTCACATTTTTCACATAATCCTGTAGAAATGTTTAATTCTTTTCCACAAAATGCACAAAACTTTTGATTCAATTTGCTTCCCCCTTAATTATTTCTTTAGTTAATTTAAAAAACAATTCACTGACGGACAGTAAAGTAATAAGCTAATTTTATTAATCCACAACAATTTAAATTTAGAGGAACAATCAGGATGTAAGTTTCATAAACTCATTTTAGGTTATTAGATCTATTATAGAGGGGACTATACAAGCAAAAAAATGCACCCCCTGAAATCTAAGGATAATTGAGGCTACCACACACCCAACAACCTTAGAAAAGGAAGTGACAAGTTGTTCCCTTAATCACATTGATTTAAGGATTCGCCAAAGCAAACTAAAATGGATTTATCAAGGATTTATGCTTCATCCTAGACAAGTTGACTTTGTAAACTTATTTAATAGCCGCTTGCTTCGTAATTTCAGAGCTTGAGTAGACAGCTTTAATGTCTGCACGCTGGACAAAACTGATTGATTAGCCCAACAATTGATTCTAGAGCAGACCGCCTTAACGTTTGTTTGTCGGAGCCCTAACTAGTGATTGCGGATCACCGACAATCTGATTGTGATATTTGTTAAAGCCCTACGCTTTTATAGAACTTTAACACTAGAAAATAACGGTAAGTATATTTTACCTCATAGTTGAAATTATTACTATACTTTGTATCAACATTAATTTTTCCTTAATTGAGAAATAAGCGCTACCGTCGCATAAGTGGGATAAATAATTCATAGCTTTCCATTAATACTTTTTAAAATAGGTACCTGTGCAACAAGCAATTTATAAAAAAATTCTGACGGCTGAGTGATGACGAATGAGTCCTCTAATCGAGAAATCGGTTGGGGGATTTTTCTGTTTACGCATGTATTTACAATCGTGAACAATCTTAATCAGTCTAATATGGGGTCAGCCATGAGGTACAAGCGGTGGTAGAGCATTTACGGGGTGTGTTGAGTAAGGAAGCAAGTTTGATTTCTCCCCACAAGGCCTTTTAGAGATAAAAGTTATCTGAAGGCTTCATGGGCGAATTTTTAGAAAGTACGGCCGCTTTCTTTGCTGCGCTGCTAGCATCTGTACTCACACCGTGCTTTTAGCCAGTTTTACGAAGGGTAAGTTCTCCAGCAAAGATGCGCCGAATGATGTTGTTTCTAAGGAAGATTATATTGTGTAAGGGAAAGGGAGCCAGGTATCCGGATCGATCAAAGTTCGAGGGTTTCTAGTATCAAATTTTGCAGTGTCTGCTATACTGTGCAGATCGTCCAGAGAGAATCTCCTCATATGCTCAAAGAACAAAATTTTATCAAATGAAAAGCTCCGCAGAGATTTCTCTCTAAGGAGCCTTTCCTCAGTCAGAAGGTATTTACCTGAATTAATCTAGAACTCAAACTTTATATCGAAATTCTATGAAGAAAAAATTTGTATTGTTTTATGGCTTGTACTTCAAAATAGAATACACCATCATAATACTCGAAACTGGCCTTTCTACCGGGTATATTACCGACTTGTTTAATATTCTTTCCGTCCACAGTCATCCGAAAAAGTTTCTGGGTATCGTCAAATGTATTGTTCACAAAATAAATATGTTTGGAACCAATAAAAGCTGAAGATGCTTCTATATTAGACACGCGTTTCAAGTTTTTCCCGCTGTAATCCATCCGATAAATATATCTACTTAAATCATTATCACTTCTATGAATGACCGAATAGATATATCCGTCTCTCACTATGATGGAATCAATGTTTTTAACATTTTTAATCAGTAAGGTTTCTTTTTTTGGACTGCTGATTTTAATTTTCGCCAAATTGAATGTAACATCCATATCATAGGGATCATTACTCACAGGGACAGTATAAGTAAAGTAGATCCATCCATTATGGATTGCATACTCTTGAACATAGCCCTTTGGTGAGTATAGGGATTTATTCCCTTTACCGTTTACACCTATTTGATAGAAACCCTTTTGCGTATAATAATAAATCAGATTACCGTCAATCTGGAAGCTGCTACTACTCACTTCCGGATATTGTTTAATGACTTTGCCGTCCAAGGAAAGTTGTTGTAGTAATCCTTCGTCATCATTAAATAGAATAAAGGAATTTCCGTAAATAGTAATATTGCTATAGCTGCCTTTTGTAATGAGTCTGGACTTTTTTAAGTCTTTGCTCAATTTGTATATGCCAGTAGCTTTGTTCTCTAGAGATCCACTATTTATATAGTAAATATCACCGCTTTTGACAGCGAAATTTCGCGACTGATAGTTTTCTCCTTTCAAATCCAAACTTGCCTTAGCTTCTTTCGCTTCAATGAAGTTAGGAAATAGTAGGCTAATGGCTATTAATATTGCTGATACTAGCGCCCATCGTTTCACTTCTGCATCCCCCTAACAAAAATCTGTTTTTCTATTTAAACATATCACTGACTATGAACTAAATCTAGAGTAGATGCATGCAGGACAGAAATCTGAACAACTATTGTAATATTCCTGAAAACTCACTACTATGATATTATGGACCTATGAGTGAGGTGGAGGGAATATGGAATATATAACAGTGACTTTGGTTGTGGTTGGACTAGTGTGTATAGGAATATTGTTTGTCAAAGTGAACAACCATTTAATGAAGGCAAATCAGTATGTTGCGGCACTTCAAGAGCAACATAATCAACAGTTAGAAGCAGAAATTGAAAGTCTTTCGAAGTTTTACGAGCAACGTTTTAAGGAACAGTTGGCATCTATAACGAGTACATACACGAATGACTTAGAGAAAAAATTGGACAAGTTAGATTTAACAATTAAACAGTCATTACATAGCTATCTCACCCAAGAGCAATATGAGATGCATCAATGGATTGAATTGATCAACAATGAATCCAATCATGCACAAGCCATTCAGCAAGTTGAAAGTGCATTGAACAAGTTTCCGGGAAGCAGTGAGCTAATCGAACTGTACACGAAACGTATTACTCCATACTTGGAGTCATCGGAACAGCCTATTCAAAAGTTAGCACTCGAGCGTTACAATCGTGCGACGCGTGTATTTCTGGATAATTGTCAGCCGTCAATGTGGAAAAGGGCAAAACAGCTGCATAATGAGGCATTGGAACTTGGCAACCGGTACATGAAAAGTAAAGTCCAGCAGTTTGAAATCCAGGCGGAACAAATTATTAGCGTGTTAGAGACTATTACGTCGGCTAAAAGCCTATCACCCAAGCAACTCGAACGTGTTGAAAAATTGGACAACAGGCTCCAGAAAGACCTATTGAAAAACTTTAAGGGTCTGCACGCACGTTATAATAAGGTGACGCAACGACTGTTTTCTCATCTTTCCCCAAGCATCGATCAAAAAGCCGTTAACGAATATAATTTAAATGCTATTCAACAATTCAAAAGTGCCCAGGAGTTATTCACTCAGCAAGAAAGTTCTTTCAAGCAAGGAATTGATTTGGCGCGCTTATCCAATTTGTTAGGATGTTGGGATCAAACTTATTTAACACCACCCACTCAACTTTATTTCCAAAATGTCTATTCTGATATCTTTGCGAAACTAAACCCTGAAGTAAAACCGGAAATGACGAAGCTGATGCTGAAAACAACGAAAAAGACGGTGTATGCATGATACGAAAGCCCTTAAGACATAGCAATCGACAGCTCTTTCATTCTTCAAATCGTTATTATGAAGGAGCTGCCGTTACATCCGTCTCCTCTGCTTGGATGGTGGATGAGTTTTTAGTAGAACCAAAGGAGCTTGCCTATCTCCAATATGAAGAAGAGGTTGTACGGAACTACGAAGAGTTAGTTCAAAGCCAAGCGATCGATAGCGGTGTTTCGATGGACTATGCCAGATCGGAAGGCGTTCAAAATGAGTGGGAAATCTATCATTTTTTTGCTCAGGAAGAAGTAAATGCTCCAACAGAGGTATTTGAGTATATCGACGATGATGGCAATAAAGCCTATTTCACTGAGGAACAGCAACAGCAGATCCAACAATGGGATCCCGGCACTTCCTATCCTATTGCGGGGATCGAAGGGCATCATATAGAAACAATTAAAGAAAATCCCACGGATACTGTCTTAGCAGCTGATCCCGATAATATCTTGTTTGCCACAGCTGAAGCTCATCGAACCCATTTACATGATGGAAATACACAAAACCCCACAAATGAAGCCTATATAGAGTTGAAATCTTCAGGCGATGATAAATTGGCAAACACCTTGTCTTACAATGAAGATCTGATCACGTTTAATTTTTGGGAAGCCGGGGCACTTGCAGCGACGGGGTCTGCGGCTATTTATGTAACGGCCAGTATGATAATTGATTGGGCAAAGCTTCGAAAGGATCCACGCCCTTGGATTCAAAAGCGTAAAGATTTAGCCATTCATAGCATGATGGCAGGAATCATGGGGCTTGGAATGGGAGCAATCGGATATACGATTCACACAGGCATTGCTCATGTAATCGGAGACTATTCGATTGCAGGATTAGAAACCTTTTTTGAAAGTATGCTAGCAATCAATGGCACGTTTTTTGCCATTTCTCTAACTGCTGCGAGCCTGACCTACTTTCGTTTGCGAAGACAGGGGCAGACGCATGAACAAGCGTTTCAGCAATTTAAATCCCTGGCAATCACGTCTCTGGCAGAGTTTACCGCCTTCAGTGTACTGGGTATTGGTATCGAACTGGGAATCGATACATTGGGCGGTCTTGCTCTAGAAGCTGTGCTGCCGGATCCAACGGGTATATTAATTGCAGGTCGACTTCTTTATAGTGCTTTTAAAATAGGGAAAAAATATATGAATGGCCAAAAGGAGAAAACTGCATTTGAGACTTGTGAAATCGTACGAAGAGATTTCTATTATCAACAAGCTTTACAGCATCAGAGACAATATCGCTTAGAGTGACACGACAATTACCTTTCAAATAGCCCCCAAACCATCTGGTCTGGGGGCTTTGCTCATTTTATTTCCTTCGTCGAGATCAGTTGGTGGACGAGAAACTCCAGCTCAGAAAAAGGAAACTACCTCGATCGAGCTGATCGAGGTAGTTTTCTCATGCTGCATCAGTCTTATTTCATCTATGATAATACGCAATAAACAAGTATAATAGTCCCGTAAGTATTTTAATAGACTGCAACAAAGGTGGCAAATACTACACCGGAATTGTCCGAATAGTGTTCGAATGGTAGGTTGCACAGGCACCTATTCATATATCCAGAATGCTCAATGTCTGATCCAACTCTCGTTTTTTGCGTTCCACTTCTTCTTTAATTACGTGTGAAAGGCGTTGTTCCAAACGTTTGCGTGTATGTTCTTCGTATAGGATGGATTGCACTTCTTCCAATACGGTAGCGGTGATCAATTCGTTTAACTCATGATCTGGCAGAGACGGTTCGTTGCGCATCAATTGCATGGAGAAGTTGAACTGTAACGCTTTAATCGTCAGTTCGCCATTTTGCTTTTGTGAGGGCATCTCCGACTTCTTTTCGAGAGAAGTTGGCTCGTTTGACACTAATATCTGAGAGAAATCATAGCCGAGCGCTTCCGATATGCGATTGATTGTTTGCAGCGTCGATTGCCGTAAACCGTTTTCTATCATTGAGATGGCGCTCTGCGACAAATCTGTCTTATTGGCCAACTCGGTCATCGTCATTTTCAATTCTTTTCGTCGTTCTTTAATTTTCTTGCCCAACGTAATATACCGATTTGAAATATCACTCATAATAACTCCTCCTGTAATATTAATGTCGATTATAACTGATTGTCAGGAAAAAATCTTGTTTTAACTAAATTAAAATAAATCTCTTTACATGATTATCACTTTAAGTTATATTTATGACGAATAGTTAATAAACCTAGAAGGAGGTTTTGCCCTATGCTTTTGAAAAATCATACTCTGAATACATACCACCGTAGTTTTGAAAAATTTACCAAAACATTTATTCATGTTTTCGGCCGGGAAGACGCTTTGGATGACCTCTGTCACCAAGAAGCGGAACAGTTGAAGATGATTGCGGAGAACATGAGTGGTTCCCAGTCCCGTTTTCTGGATGCCTTGCATTTGTCGGTGATGGATGAAGAGAGACTGGCTGAATTGGAATTTGAATTGTACTCTAAGCTGCCCGATGCCAGTCTGGCCCCCGTGTTTTACCTATCATTCCAGAATGGTTATGAAACTAGTACCGTGCTTCTAGGAGAAGATTTCTTTAAATCGCTTGTCGCTGAATCCCCGGATAGTTTTGTGGAAAAAGTGCTGATTTTGGAGGTTGTTATCGGTACGCTTGCCAAATTTAAGACATCAGCGGACTTGTCCATCGGCCTGGAAGAACTTGAACTCCTGCTGGAAGTGGAGAGTTCCCATGACAATACAAAAGGAAAGGATGATGAACTGATGAACATATTTGATGAATCTATTTTCGCCACTGGAGCTGCAAAGGAAGAGAAAATAAGGGAAAAAGCATTTGATCCCGCAGTGATAGAAGCGGACGAGGAGGCAGTGCAATGGGAAGAAGGCATTGATGAAGAAGAGCAGGAAGAAACGGAGCTCCTTTTGGTGGATGTGGAAGGGAACGGAAATGCAAAAGTGGTCGACTTGACGGTTTTCGAAGAGGACGATGACCTAGATTGGGACATCGACTTCGAGGAAGTGGAAGTGCCTGTAGAAGAGGATGAGGAATCAATAGCTCTGTTGAATGAATTGATCATTGATCTGTATAATCGCTCGGATACGGAAAGCCGTCCGCTCATCAAACAATTGCGCGGTGAATTGTTTGAACTGGAAGTCACTTCCCCGACAGACGAGGATTTCAAGGAGAAAGTGCATCAATTTCAGCGCGAGCTGCTCTCCCTTGAACTGCATGCGGTCGAGGATTTACAAATCCAAGTTCAAATGGCGCGCCATTCATTGGCATTACTGTCGACCAAGGAGGTGTGACGGTATGATCATCAACGGGATTGACCTATCCAATCACTTCATCATCTTCGACTCCAACGGGTTGATGCACAAAGAGTTCCAGCGCTTCATCCGTTCGACGCTTGTCGACAACTATAATGAAACATTGCAGAAAAAGAATGTAAAGGATTTCCGCATCTTGATCCCGGAGGCGGCGCTCGCTGAGCTGGAGAATCTAAGCCAGCGGCCGGGCTCTGAAAATTTACAGACGCGTACCGACGCGATGGACGGCTGGGAGCTGGCAAAACGCCTCATCCAGGCAAATTACGCAGAGATCATGCGTTCCGATTATACCGGGACAGTCGGCCGATTTAATGATGTCGCGTTGCTGACCATCTTCATGGAGCTGCGGCGACATACGAACGTGGCCCTCCTGACCAATGACCGCCGGCTTGCGACCGATGTGCTGAACTTGAATCTATTGCAGTCAGTTGAATCCAAGTTTTCCGTGAAAGCGCTGTTTGTCGACTTGCGGAACGAGCAGCTCCATGAATGGCTGCTCGACCCGGAAAAGCGTGAAGCCAAGCGTTTTGATTCTGAAATTTTAAGAAAGTAGGTACTACGATGAACGTGACCTTTTCCATTGATGCTGAAAACGGACAAGAGCTATTGCTCGTGGATCATTATTTCTTCTACGATATGTTGAACCAGGATTACTCGGCCGATCAGCGTAAGCAGATCGAACAAGCCATCAAAAACTACGTGCCCCAGCTTGTTGCTGATACGCGTGCCGTCAATCCAAACTACAAAATGTTCATCGGCAAGTATGCGATCAATGCCCTCAAAATCGAGCAGAATCACTCCTTCAAGCGGGTCATCAACGCATATTTGAACGGATATATGGATTTCTTCGAGACGGAGTCGTATTTCAGTTCCGGCATCGACCCGAGGCCCGACGATATCGCCGGCTACGAGCTAGAGTTTTACCGTAGTTTTGTCAATCAGATGAAAGCGTCAGGGAGCGAACAGCGTGCCGTCCTGCTTACAAGTCATCCAAACGCCGAGAGGTTGGCGGACCGACTCATCGATACGGGACTAGCCAAAGTGATCAGCTTCTCCCCGGAGTGCGGGTTCATGGAATATAAGACTGTAAGGCCGGAAGAAGGGGATGTCGTCTATCTAGAAGGACAACCAATCGCCCTTGGACACCGCATGGATGGTGGGGGGGAAGCTGACATATTCGAACTGAGCCATGGCAAGCTGGCGAAAATCTACAAGACCGTGCCGGACATCCAGACGCATTTGCCGAACTGCTTCAAGTTCCAGCAAGACATCCGGCGCCGGAATGAGCGTCTCGATGTGCTGTTGGGCGACCCGCGCTTTGAAGTGAATGACCGCTATATCATCCTACCCCAATATAAATTGACGGATGCCAACGGACAGCTAGTGGGAATCGTTATGGATCGGGCGGAAGGCACAGTACTTATGGACATCATAACAAAAAATATTTATCCATTTGAAGGGTTCAAACGATCCGACCTATTGACTATTGCTAAAAAGATTATTATTAAAATGAAGAAATTGCACACACACGGCATCATCATGGGTGATGTAAACTTGGAAAATATTTTAGTCGACGCGAAAAGTCCCGAAGATATCCAGATTTACATTATCGACTTAGATAGTTGCCAGATTGAAGGGTTTCCATCCATGTTCGAGACTCCTGAATTCACCGATCCATTATGGCTTCAGGAACGTGAGACCAAAGGGTTCATTCCGAGAACGATTGAAAATGAATGTTTCACGATAGCGATCTTGCTATTCAATATTATCTTCAACAACGTGCATCCTTACCAGCACCCGACAGGAAGAAATTTGCAGGACAATACGCGGAAGCGGCTCTATCCGTATAAAATCCAGGAAGAGGATGCCAAATTCATCCAAAAGACATTTGGAGTCGAGGTGGAACCCGATCCGAACCGCAACGAGAAGAAAGCTCCGACTGTGGCCAATTATACGCACTCCCATTTGCCTAGATATTTGAAGTGCATGTTCTACGCGACATTCGCGAGCCAGGGCAAGGATTTCAGGCCATCCACCACTCAAATGATGAGAGGCATTGAAAGCTACATCAAACACGTGGAGATGAATCCGTCCAGTAATAAGATGGTCTACGACAATTTCGCCATCGCTGAACAGAATACGATCCACTTCCATTGCTCGTCCAAGAATTGCCGAAAAGAATATTATTACCATTACAACAAAGTGCTGAGCAGCTTACGTTCGGATGAAACGTACTTGTACTGTAACGAGTGCATCAATATTTATGATACGCAAATCAAAAAATGGCTGAATGATGACAGCCTGCCTGAAAAAGACCGGCAAGCGCTCAAGACGGAATGGGAAGCGAGCTTAAACCCGCAAAATGTCGAGCGATTGCTTTATGATTTCTTCCTTGATCCCGATAAAGATCATAAAGACCGGGAAAAGTTTGAAATGGTCTTACTGTCCAAGCGCAATAACCGGCCGGCTTCCTCCAGCGGGCGACATTCTGCGCAACAGACCCGGACAGTTCCGAGACCTCGTTCGGCTGCCCAAACTCCGAAGGGACCTGCGAAAAATCCCACATCCACCAAGCATGCGGGCCCCTATTCGCAAGCGTCCAAAGCGAATGCGAATAACCAAAAATCAGCCAAAAGCGGCCCTGGTTCCTCAAGTCCGCAACAAACGCCTGGTCTATTCGGTTTCCTGAAGAAACTGTGGAACAACTAATACAAGGAGTGATTGCAGATGTCAGAATTAATGAAAACGATTGAACGCATCAAAAAGAAGAATGAAAGCCTTGCGGCACGGAAAGGGACGAAATTGCCGATTTGCATATTAGTAGATACGAGTGCGTCGATGAAAGACAATGACAATATCACTAGATTAAATGAAGGGCTTTCTATCTACCGAGAAGAAATGCTGAAAGACCCGAAGACTTGTGACCATATCGAAGTGGCCATTGTGGAATTCGGCAATCGGGGCACCCGGCTGGCGGTCGATTTTGAGGACTTGCGGGAGCAGCGATTCCCTGTCTTCACAGCCGCAGGCATTACGCCATTATGCGATGCGATTGAAAAAGGGATTTCAGCATTGGAAGAGCAGCTAGGCATTTATTCGAGTCAAGGGATCTATTTCCATCCACCTCATATGATCATCATGACGGACGGCGAACCTACGTTAAGCAATCAAGTGGATGAAGAGGGATACGGGATTTACTTGCGAAGTACAGACCAAGAGTTCAAGGATACACTGAAACGGTTTAATAAGTTTAAAGCAGAGCAAGGCTTGGTGTCCATCACGATCGGCGTGGGAGAAGGTATCACCGATTCGTTCTTTCTGGAACAGTTCGCTTCCTCCCCGGGGAACGTACTGAAAATGGCGGACCAGGACAATATTGTCGAGTTTTTCAAACTTCTGAGCCGCAGTACTTCGGTGCTGACCCGTGCGGTTCCAAATCCGGAAAGCCGGTTGGACCTTGTCAATGACGACAGCAGGGGAGTCGTATCGCCATGGAACCAAATCCGCTCATAAGGCGGCAAGGGGATGCCCTAGAGCGGCATCCCTTTCAATTCCATATTGGGAGGAATAGTGATGACAACTTTGATGGAGCGCATTAACCGAAAAAAAATGAAACTGGCCGGTCTGGAAAATCGGCGCAGTAAGAAAATTCCATTCGTCATCGTCATTGACATTAGCGGGACGATGGAACTAAATGATAATATCGGCAAAGTCAATCGGGGGCTTCAAGCTTTCTATGATGTACTGCTGGAAGACCCGAAAATCTGCGACAGTCTCGATTTGTCCATCATAACGTTCGGCGGGGAGGAGCGGGTCCATCTGGCGGTCGATTTTGACGATATCCGCAATCAGGCCGTGCCAACTTTCGAAGCATACGGCAATACGCCGCTTTGTCCTGCAATCATAATGGCGCTGGACAATATTGAAGACCAGATCGATGCCTACCATTCGATCGGCATTTCGAATACAAAACCGATCATGCTCATCATGACAGACGGCGAACCGTCCCGATATGAGTATGCGGAACTGGTGGAAAATGGAGAAGAGTACTGGGTCGCGGACCCGCTCCAAAAAACGGATATGGAGTTCACGGAAGCCAAGTCCAAATTCGATCGCTTCCGGAAAATGACCGATATGGAAGTTCACATTATCGCATTGGGTGATGAAGTGAAGGACTTGTATTTCTTGGAACAGTTTTCAACCGGCCTTAACAGTGTAAAGCGCTTGGAAGATACCGATATCCTCGCATTCTTCGAACATTTGACGATATCTGTCGGCACGCTTCCAGTCGCATTTGATGCGAATCCGAATAATCCGGATCCATTTCAAGTATTTGATGTATTTGAACGTTTTAAAAAGGGCAATCTATCAACATATAGCTAGGTTGATAGATGGTGAACATGTAATTTGACGTAGGAGTTGAGAGACATGCGGCACTGGAGATCGTCGAGTGCATATACGCGCGGGACAAGCCACGCCGAATGGGGCACCCCTTGCCAGGATCGCGCCGTCCACAATGAATTGGACGGCGCCCACGCCATCATTCTGGCGGACGGGGCTGGATCGTATGAACATTCCCATCTAGGCGCGGAAAGGGTTGTAACGAAGTTAGCTTATTATTTATGCGATCGTTTTGACCGATTGAATACATTGGAATCGCGTGACATAGCCGGGGAACTCCATGCTTACTTGCATGAGCAGTTAAACGTCCTTGTTCTCGACCATGACAGGAACAAAGAGGAATTTTCGTCCACTTTGCTATTTGTCGTGACGAAAGGCGAAGACTACATTGCAGGGCATGTCGGGGACGGCATCATTGTAAAATATGAAGGCGGAAATACGGAAATCCTGTCAGAACCGGAAAATGGGCTCTATGAAAATGAAACCTATTTTGTCAGCATGGATGCGCTACATGAGCATTTCCGAATTTACAGGGGAACCGTGAAAGAAGATTCGGGTTTTGCAATCATGTCCGACGGTTCCGCGGCTTCATTCTACAGCAAATCGCAAGGACTGGATACCCAAAACCTGGGGGTCATCATAGATCATTTCCAGAAAGCGACGACCAACACTTTCTCCGAAGACTTGAACGCCCTGCTCATTGCACTCATTGAGAACACGGATGATGATTGCTCCATCGCCGTCCTGGCCGCGTCGAAAGGAGATCCGATCACTATGGAGCCTTCCGGGCTGCTCACTGCCGAAGCCGCACGGGTGCATACCGCCACGAAAGTCACAACGGCACATGCCGGGAAAACGATCGACGAACTCTTGGCCCCTCGCATATTCGGTGAGGATGATGAGGAGGAATCCGGATTGGACGAAACGGATTATGTGGACGATGTCGATGTTGATTACTTGGATGAACACTTTGAGTATGAAGACATGGAAGAGGATATGAAGGAAGAAGGCCGGGAACAAGCCGAAGCAATGGAGTCCGGGCATCCAACCGATGAAGAGTCCGATGGTCAAACGTGCAGCAGCACGGATGACTCCGAATGATCGGAGAAGTGTAAAACTTATAACTATATAACTACAGTTGAAATAGCGAATTACAGCAGGGGCTATCTTTTCTCGACTGCTGTGTTTGGTGAGATTAAACTTTAACATGTTTCCATTATTGTATCAATTTAGTAGTAATGCTATTGTATTAGTGCAATCGCCTATTCAGAATAACGGGTCTTTTTGATTAGTAAGGGGGATTCGGATGAACAGTGTGGAACGGTTGGAGCGGATTCACTTTCTTTACTCCCTATATAGCTACCTTCTAATCAAAGAAGAATTGTTTATCAACAGGTTGATTCAACTAGGATCCTTACGAATGATTGATCAGAGACAGCTGAATGTCTTGTCAAACGAATGTTACGTGATGAGCAGGAATGGATTGAAAAATATAAAGGAAATGGAGAAATGGATGAGTACTTTACATGTATCTGCCAGCGATCCTCCTGAAGATTTGCAGGATTTGCTGGAAGAGGAGCTAGCGCGGTTGACGACGGTCTCCCTTGAGGAATTTGCGGCGGAGACCGCGGAATTGCCTGCAACGAAAGAGGATCTTCAGCAATTCAAACGCTTTACATACAAGAGCTTCCAGACGCTACAGGATTTGATCGACAATGCGCAGATGGCCGGCCCGTTGCAGGAAGAGTTGGGCCGGTTCAAAGAGGGCGCGATGGAAGACCAATATTCCATGGCCAAAACGGCCGTCGAGATATTTAATTTGTTTGATCGGGTACGATTGACGTATGCCCAGGAGAATGCGCAAGTTTCGGAGAAATTGGAAGCCGTGGTGACACATTCTCTTAATCTATTGAAAGATTTGGGAATCCATGAGATAGAGGTTTACGGGAAGGATTTCGACGGCGATTATATGGAGTCGCTTGGGACTGTTCCCGCTAAAGAGACTGAGCCGGGCTTGCAAACCTACCAAGTAGCCGTGGTGTTCCGCAGAGCCTTCACATTCGAAGGGAACGGCAAAGTGATTCAAGATGCGTTGGTGAAGACTGTTTTATAAAAAGGGGGAAATATGAATGGCTATCATCGGAATCGACTTAGGCACAACCAATTCAGCGATGGCTATGTACAAGGACGGCGAAGCCGAAATTATCCTGAATGGCAATGATCAGCGGACGACGGCTTCCGCATTTCAATTGAAACCGAATGGGGAGGAAGTGATTGGTTCCTCTGCCAAGAAAGGTGCCGCTTCCATGCCGCGCCATACCGTGCTGGAAGTGAAGCGGAAAATGGGAGGAGAGGAGGAAGTCCAAGTCGGGGCGCGCACATACAAACCCGAGGAGATATCCTCCAAGATCCTGAGATATCTTAAGAAAAGCGCGGAGGAGAAACTGGGGGAACCAGTGACAGAAGCTGTCATCACCGTTCCGGCCTATTTCACGGATGCCCAGAGGAAATCGACGAAAATCGCTGGAGAGTTGGCGGGGTTACGGGTCGAACGGATCATCAATGAACCTACTGCTGCAGCTCTAGCATTCTGCCACGATAATTTGGACGAAGACCAGTTTATCCTCGTATATGACTTGGGCGGTGGAACGTTCGATGTCTCCCTCGTCGAATTATTTGATGGCGTCATCGAAGTGAAATCTAGCACAGGGGACAACTTCCTAGGCGGGACGGATTTTGACGAGACGATCATCAAATTGATCAAAGACAAGTTCCTGAAAGCGAATGGCTTCCCGATGGAAGAAGCCGCCCAGGATGCGAATATGCTGTACTACATGTTGAAAGAAGCGGCGGAGAACGCGAAAATCGAGCTATCCACTCAAGTGGAGACGGACATCTCCTTGCCGTTTATCGGGTTGAAGGATAATCTACCCGTCAGTTTCATAGGTCAGCTGACCCGCATTGAATTCGAGAATGCCATCCGCGAAAAAGTCGAATCGACGATAATAAAGATCAATGAAACGCTGGAGGAAGCAGCCATCTCCAAAGATCAAGTGAGCGAGATTCTGATGGTCGGCGGCTCGACACGGATTCCGCTCGTTCGGGGATATGTGGAAAAGGCATTCGGTAAGAAAGTTCGGACAGATATCAATCCCGATGAAGTGGTGGCCACCGGCGCCGCTGTACAAGCAGCCCTGAAAAGCGGGGAAATCGATTCCGCTGTCGGGCTTGTCGCGATTGACGTGTGCCCTTATACACTAGGTATCGAAATTGTCAATAAAGTGAACAACCAGATCATCCCAGGTTATTTTGATCCTATCATCCGTAAAAACAGCGCCATTCCGGTGACGGAAAGAAAAACATACAATACGGTCAGCGATAATCAGACATCGGTGAACGTAAAAGTATACCAAGGGGAAGGTCGGTTCGTCAGTGAAAACCAGCTCGTTTCCGATGAACTCCATGTGGAAGGAATCCCGCCGAATGCGGCCGGGCAGGAGGAAGTGGAAATCAGTTTCAGTTATGACATCAATGGTATTATCCAGATTTCCGCAGTCATTGTAAGCACGGGGCATAAAGTGACCCAAGTGATTCAGTCCCAGCAAGGAGTCATGTCAGCCAAGGAGAAAAGACGATCGATGGAGCGGATGGAGCAGGAAGGGTTAGACGCCGATCTCTATGAAGGGATGAAAAAAGCGATCCATAACGCCGAAAAGATGATGGATGACTGCTCTCCTGAAGACCGTACCCGGATTGAACGGATTTTGGCGGATATCGAAACAGCGGTGGCTGCCGAGGATAATGCCGCATTGCGAAAATTGGATGAACAGCTGCTCGATCTGCTGATTGAGCTTGTGTAAGGTGGCGGCATGAATTCGACACGTGTGCATAATCTGGCTAGCCTTATCCAACAGAAAATACGGCAAAAGAAATATACGCAAGCACTCGCTTCTTTGAAGGCTCTGGAATCTGCCGGCGGCGACAGGCAATTGATTTTGTGGCATCAGGCGGTATTGGAGAGTAAAATTGGGAATTTGCATATCGCCCTTCGATATCTGGATGAAATAAAAGACGCTGAACTGCTGCCACGGACGGAGCGGCTGAAAAGAGCGATTGAAGTGAAATGGACTGCATATGAAGCGCTCATCGCCGAATATAACAGCGCAGTTTTGAAAATCCAGCAAGGAAATGCGGAACAGGCACTCACCATTTTGGATGATGCAATGGAACGGGCGGGGGATTTGGCGATCCCCCTAGACGTTTATCGGGCGAAAACGTTGCTGCTCGCCCGTTTTCGGGAGGAAGCTTTAGCCCGTTTCGCTTTGGAGTTACCTGTTCACGCACTGGATGAGGAGACGATTGCCGGTGTCCTCTTAGCTGTCCAATCGTCCCTGGAAACAACTGCCGTACCAGTCGTCAAAAAACGCCGGATGAATAAGCATATGGTGGCCTTGTATGCCGCGGCACTTACCGCTATCTCTTTATCCGCCTTTTTGCTGTTTGACAGCAAGACGTCTCCCGAGCAAGCGAATGAGGAAATTTCGAAAATGGAGTCATCTGCTGCAAGCCCGGTTATTGTGGAGTCCGAAGCGGAAATGGAGAACAGCAGGACAACTCCTGAACAGGCGGCAGAATCCGTACCGGAAAGGGAAGAGAAACCGGAAATGGTACCCGGTTCCGTCGCGGATCAGCCGCTGTTCATCCCTCCCCATATCGCGAAGAATTACTACTTGAGCGGATATGAAAAATATCGTCAAGGCCGTTTTCCGGAAGCGGTCGCCTATTTGGAAATGGCGGTCCGGTCGGAAGAGCCTGCCTATTTTACGGATGATGCCGACTATTTCCTGGCAGTCAGCCGCTTGGAAGAGGAGGCGTATGACCAGGTGCTGCAAGTGGCGGAACGGTTTGCGGAGCCTGCTAGCATCCACCACGAGGAATCGCCTTATCGCGAGGCGATTCGTCTGCAACAGGGAAAGGCGCTGTACGCGCTCGGACAGCAATCCGAAGCGATTGTCGTTCTGCGGGAGCTGGCGGATCATCCGTCGGCAGGCTGGGTGGGCCAGGAAGCGCAAATGATGCTAAGGCTGGTGATGGCAAGTGAATAAAATGGCGGAGATGAGCTATTACGATTTGTTGGACGTCCCTATCCAAGCGTCCACCGATGAAATTAAAAGGGCGTATTACCGGAAAATCAGGGTTTTCACGAACGAGGAACACCCCGAAGAATTCATGGAATTGCGAAAGGCGTATGAGACATTATCTGACGCGGTAAGCCGGAAGCGGTATGACGCCGTCCTTTTCGCCGATCCCGAGTCGATCGCGGCGCTTGAGGAAATTGAAAGCTCCATGGAGAAAGAGGATTATGAGAAAGCAATCCGGCTGATCAAAAAGGAGATGCTGCGCAACGGGCCGTCAGAGGATTTGATAGCCAAACGGGTCCTTTGCGAGTATCGCACCGAGAATTATTCCGCCGCGCTGAATCAGTTGAGCCTATTGGAGTTGGATACTCAGGAAGATAAGGAATTCTTCTATTTTTATAGCGCTTTATCCTACATGGAGACCGGAAATGCTTGGGAAGCGGAGAAGTCTGCGACGAAACTGCTCGAAGTCAACCCGGAGCCCGTCCATTACCAGCGTGTTTATGCTAATACATTATACCGCCAGGACAAATTCAATGATGTGAAAAACTTTTATAACCGCCTTGTCCGGGAAACCGCTTTGAATATTGAGCATGTTCACATGCTCCTTGATTACATCACGCTGGAGGGGATCGTCGATATTTCAGCCAATGAAAAGCGCAGGCTGAAATATGCCATCCTCTCCTTGCCGAAATCGGAAAGGGAAAGGGAGTCCATCCTTTCGCAAATGATCGATTACATCCATGAACAGGACTATATCACTCTTGGTCACGTCAAGGACATTTGCGATTTGGCGGAACAGATGAATGATGGTCGCCATGGTTATATAGATGATGCAATCCGTGATTTGCGATCCAGCGTAGCCGAACAGGAGCACGAACAAGAGCACGAAGGGGAACGGGGGCAGAGACGACAGGAGGCGGCCCGGCAGACGCCCGTGTATGAAAGTGCCCCTCGGGAAGTCTATCATGCCCCGGTTCCAGTCAAGGATAGAGGGAATATTCTCATCGCCATCATCCTAGGCATCATATTGTCAGGCCCGCTAAGCCCGGTAGGAGGAATCGCAGCGGGAGCCATTTACTATTATTTCGCAAGGGCTATCTGGAACCTGATTGGCTGTCTGTTCTTAATCGTCATCATCGTTGCCTTGATCGGGATGTTTTTCGGATAGGGGCGGTATACAGAAAAAGGAGGAGGGAGTCGTGGCGAACAGTTACGCTCCTTCTTTTTGTTGAATAGGAGGCGATACCATTGAGTGGGAAGGATGCGGCGGAGCAGCGAATGGAAATGAGAAATGAACCGGCCGAGCCGGTGCGGGCACGTGAAGACGTGCTTGCCGAGGCGATGGGACTACTCGATTCAATGATTGGCCTGGCGGAAATCAAAAGCGAGATCAGCATGCTGGCGTTGGAGATTGAAGGGCAAAAAAAGATGGAAAGCCGCGGAATCGGCCGTCAGAAGAAGCCGATGCGTCATATGATGTTTTCCGGGGATGCCGGAACAGGAAAGACTGAAGTGGCGCGGACCGTCGCGGACATCTTGTATGGAATCGGCTTTAACCGGCTGCATAAGTTCGTGGAGGTCGACCGTTCGGATATTGTCGGCCAGTACATAGGCCAGACGGAAGCGAATATGAAGGCAATCCTTGGGAAGGCGAAGGGCGGTGTCCTTTTTATTGATGAAGCATACGCGCTTGTGGGTGAAGGGAACGATTTTGGACCGGAAGCGATCAACGTGCTCATCAAGGCGATGGAAGATGAGCGGGATGATCTGGTTATCATTTTGGCGGGATATCGGGCGGATATGAAGCAATTGATGAAGATGAATGAAGGATTGTCCTCCCGCATCCCATATACGTTCGAATTTCCGAATTATACCCCGGAAGAGTTGACGCGGATTACCGTCCGTCTACTGCGAAGCCAAGGGTTTGATTGTGTCGAGGCAATCGGAGAGCTGAAGCGGGAAATCGCGCGGGAGGGAAAGAAAGGCAGCATCGAAGGGAATGGCCGTTGGGCTCGCAATTTCTCCGATCGCATCGTGAAACAGCATCATATACGAGTGGCCCGGCAAGAGGGTGACGAGAACATCGGGAAAATCATGGTCGAAGATATCCGGCAAGCATTGGGCCGCTCGCCGATGCGGGATGAAGGGGCGGAAGCCGGACTGCTGAAAATACGCGATGAGGCGCTGGAAGAATTGGATGCTCTGGTTGGGCTATCCGAGCTGAAGCGGGAGACGAAGCGCATCATGAATTTTGTGGCTATGGAGCAAAAGAGAGAAGCGCTCGGAATGAAAAGCGCATCGGTTGGCATGCATATGATTTTCGCCGGACCGCCCGGCACAGGTAAGACGACTGTCGCCCGCATCATCGGAAAGTTCCTGTACGGGGTCGGTTTCCTGCCATCCAGCACATTTATCGAAGCAGATCGCTCCTCCATTGTGGGACGCTACATCGGGGAAACGGAAGCGAATATGACCAAAATTCTCGACCGGGCGGATGGCGGCGTACTTTTCATTGACGAAGCATATGCCTTGGCAGCCGGAGGGAACAACGATTACGGAGCCCAAGCCGTCAATATCCTCATCAAAGCGATGGAGGACCGACGCGATCGGATGGTCGTCATTTTGGCGGGGTACGAAGATGAAATGCGCCATCTCATTCAGATGAATCCCGGCTTTGAATCGCGCATTCCCTATTGTTTGAAATTCCCGGAGTACTCGGCATTCGAACTTACGGAAATTACACGAAGAGCATTAGCCGGATTTTCATTCGAATTGACGGACAAGGCTCACCTTTATTTGGAAAAGTTAATAAAAGAAGCGGATTACACAGGGCGTATCCAAGGAAACGCCAGATGGGTGCGAAATATCGTCGACCAAATCCGGATGGAGCAAAGCAACCGCCTTGCGGAAGAAGGCGGCACTAATCTGAATGAAATTACCGAAAGCGACATCCGCGCTGCTTTTTGCTAAGGTGTCAATAGTACAGTTCATACATTATTTCCTAAATTTATATAAGGAAATAATGCCGGCTTCCAGGAATTCCAGGAGCCGGCTTATAGTGGTTATTCAAACGATTTAATGAAGTGGACATTGTGCTTTTCCAATTCAGTCAGAGAGCCGTCGTAGAATGGGTCAGGATAGTACCAGGATTGTGAAACTAAATAGGATTGCAGCTCTTTGGACTCAAAGAAATAGCCAGATCGGGCGTAAATCTCATTTCGCTTCTGCTTCCTCAGATGAAGCAAAACTTAGATTAACTATATGTTTGGTGCCAGACAGACTCGCTTGGATCTCCTCATGAACTTCTCCCCATCGATCAGCGTTGTCATTTGGATTGCATAGATTCCCGCTAAAAAGGGCCGAATTCAGCTGTTTCTCCCGCTTTTTCGATAAATCCGATCTCTGTGCCATCTAGCGAGATTCTTGTTTTATTACCTGCAGCCAGTACTTCCATTACGTATCTTGCTGGATTAATGACATATATGGGAGCAAACCGAATCGCTTTCCCTCCTCTCTTATTGTGAACATTCCTTTGGTCGAACCATTCTTCAAGGTGTCTTCAGTATCTTGTGTAAAAATTATACTTCAAACTTCTATAATATTCGATAACACAGGAAAAAGGTTGTGCTAAGAGTTTGGGTGCCAGATTATTATTTTCATCGAACTAAGGAAAAGCTCCGTGGAGAGCAATTTCAATTAAAGCTCAATTGAGATGTATAGTTTCCTCGAAATTCCAATCCACTTGAAGTATGTAGTACTATTTTGATAGAGCTATTTCCATCGTCTTGAAATAGAAAGAAGGACGAATTTGGAGTGGGCTGTTAACGGAAGGATAATTACGAAACTACAAGAAGTGGTTATGAAACCATTTCAAACGTGAAGATTAGCGGGTATCCCGATGGGACATTTGAGTACTTTGTTGCTTGTCTTTTTTGACAAACGCACCCTCGGTTGCTTTAGAAATATCTTGCCTTATCACCACAATTTAGTTCGATGGATCAACTATTGGACAGGCTTCTCTCGGGTCGCCTGCTATTAAGCAATACAAGGGGGATCAATATGAAGAATTACCGAAAAAACTTATTATACTTTTCAATCATAGGCGGCGGCCTTCTAAGCGGATTCATTATCGCCAATTTGCTTATGGATGGCAGTTTACCGGCTTTTGTTCCGGACAAACCAAAACTAGTAGAAAATGAACCTAGCAAGCCCGATGAAGTCAGTCAGGAAATCGTAGGTAATCAAACAGATGAAAATGATAAGAATAATGCTTCAAAGATGTTTGAAAATGAGGTCGACGATATTCCTAATTTTGATGAAGAGGCTTCGCAAGCGGTCATCATGACGGAGATGACCGACCAGATTTTCGGAAAACTAGAAATGATCAAGATTGTCTCTGATATTGGAAACAATCATTTTGAGGAAATGTTCGAAACAACTTATATCGAAAACAATATTTTCATGTCCATGCCTGAAGATTTCATGTTTTATCCGGTTGAGTATACAACCCTATCAAATTATGACTGGAATCATCCTGACTTTTACAGCAATCTTCACATAGGCGGAGATGCCGTTCGTGTAGGTGGGGAACCTTTCCCTATTTCTATTCACAGAAACAACTTGAAGGAAGACCCGGAAGAACAAATGATGGCATTTACAGATTTTCACGAAATGATGAAAGAAGAGCATGGTTGGGAGGTAAGACCGACGCTAACCCATCTCTATAATTATCCTCTGTTTGATAAAGTTCGGTATCTCTTCACTTCCTCCGCTCCGGATGGGACCGTTTTCTATGACGGGGCGTTTGTGGATGGCGAGTACCTCTACAATTTTTCCATACGGACAGATGGAAGTGCGTGGCTGGATGAACCCACCATGGAGCGGTATTGGGCAATGCTGAACACACTCACGACAAAGAAGTAGGGGGGAATCTTGAATGGTCAAATCGAATGAAGAAGCAGAGGCGCAAGAGCATATAAATGGAATGCAAATGAGTACGACTATGATCTCAATGTATTCTATCAAAAATAACACCGAAGAGCCTCAGTGATATCTGAGGCTCTTCGTTTTTTGCCTTATCACATATATGGAAACGCCTCTTTACATGAAAAAGAGCAGCTAAGGTCAACAGTAACTATTTACTGAATAGGACTAGAATCATATCTACATAGACATGGACATCTAACTATTGTATCATTTGTATAACAAAATTTACTATGAGGTGGTAGTTCAATTGAAGAAGATTGTTTTAAGTCTGGCATTAATGTTTTTTGCTAGTGCATGGCATACACCAGTAGCCAATGCAGCATCGCCTGCCGATTGGTGGGTAGGGCAAGACGCTGAAGTCTCTCCGTATGTCTACTCATATTTATTGAAAGATGCCGGTTTTACAGCATACATTCACACGGATACTAAAATTGACTTGTCCCGAACGGAGCATGTTTCGGATATAAATATCACGGAGCGTTTTCCGGGTTTTATTGTAGGGGAATTTCGATATACCTATCACAAATTTTTGATCACTTCTGATGGTTTGATTCTTGTCTATTATCCGAAAGAACTTGCAGGCGCCGTTAGTTACGCTGACAACTTTAACTTTGTACCCCTGCAGAAATTGGTGAAAGGATTTGTAGGGCCAACTATTACTAAAGCAAATTACATTAACTTCTCATCCTTATCGAGTAATAAGCTGCTCACTTTAAATGGATATGAGCATATTTTCACATTGCCTGTGAATAGTAAAGTGCAAATGATTGCTGCAGATGCGTTTCAAAAACCACTCAACCATCGGGATTACGTTGAACTTCCGAGTAAATCAGTATTGCCAGGAATCAGCAATGTTGTAACTCTGAAAAATGCGGGCGGTCTTTATATTGACAATATCGAAGTTAGTGGTCAGACTGCACGTAGTCTTAATGTATTTTACCAAGGGGATAGTTACCCAATTGTCAGCGGAGAGGGTGCAACGTACGAGACCTATGACTTGGAGAACAAATTCTTGCCGATCATCAAAGACATGACTCGACATGGTGCGTTGGAAGAAGTTCGATGGGCGGTCAAGCAAGGATTAGTGCAAGGATACCAGGATGGCTCGTTCAAACCTGAAAACACACTGACGGAATCCCAATTCGTCTCTATTTTTACGAAGTATTATAATATTAATACATCCCTGGATGGAAAATCTAATTCCTTCAACATTGATGGGGCTTACATTGCTTTGAAAAAGTATAATTTCCCGCTAAAAGGCTATAAGGATAAGGCGGCTCGGAATAAGCAGATTACCCGCGGCACTGTAGCCCAAATCTTGTCCAGCAGCCAAGGAGGACCAACCGATGTGAAGGGAGCATACCAGTTTTTAGCTAAGCATCATCTAACGAATAGTCCATCTTTTGAAGCATATAATGCAGCAGGAGGGTTAAAGAGATCTCATATCTCTTCTTTCTTTAAAAGGATGGATGCAGCTAATTTGACCGAATTGAAATAAACAGGAATTTTGACAGCTCTCTGATTGATTTTATTCAGAGGGTTGTTTTTTGCATGAAGAACAAAAGGTCCATGATAACTACAAGCAAGGTGATAACACAATCAAAGTTGAACGTGTTGGTGGCGAAGAAATTGGACAGACCCAAGCCCTATTAGTTACACAAAAATTCCAATTCTTTTAGCTTTATAGTATGATTTTAATAGGCCAGTCTACTTGTTGCTATCTGTATAGATAGTGAATCTTTAGACAGATATAACCGGGTTGGAAATTGAAATAATAAAACTATGGGGGTCAAGAGGATGAATCGAAAAATCTACAAAAAAGCGTTCAATGCAACATTAGCTACAGCGGCTGTAGCAGCAGTCGCCGTTGCACCGGTACATACACAATCGGAAAGCCTGACGTTTTCCGACGTACGGGATATTCCAAGCCACCACTTTTTCGAAGCGGTAATGAAATATTCCTCTCAAGGAATGATTGATGGGTATCCCGATGGAACATTTAAGCCAGGACAAGCCATCACCCGTCAGGATGCTGCCAAGTTGTTGGCTTCAGTGTTGGAATTGGATACCGTAAATGTCAAGGATCCGGGATTCACCGATGTTCGTAAGACGAGCCCGTACTACGGGTATATTGCTGCGCTTGTTGAGGCAGGCATCATTTCGGGGTATGAGGATAATACTTTCAAACCGACTGGTAGTTTGACTCGTGCTCAAATGGCGAAAATTATTGTCCTGGGCTTTAATTTGGAGGATTTGGAGACTACTTCACTACCATTTAAAGATATCAATAATAAACAATGGCATATCGAATTTGTCCGGGCGTTGTATGCCAATGAAATTACGACGGGGACAACCCCCTCTACATTTTCTCCGAATACTTTTGTCACCCGGGGACAGATGGCGTCCTTTGTCTTCCGGAGTGAAGCGTTTCTGACACCAAAAGTGGATGAAGATCAGGTGGCGATTGAGGCAGCCGCGGAGCAATTAAAAGCGGGTTCCGTTTCCGTGGCGAAGGGCCCATTGGCAAGCGATGCTGATAAACTTGTTGCTGTGCGGAAGTACGTCTCATCCTTAATTACGGAAAAAGGTGTCACTGCTGAAGTATCTGAAGGCAAAACTGTCGGCACTTATATGGTGAATTTGGTTAAAGGTGAAGCGAAAGTCGAAAAAACGATTTCTATTACATTTGAATTTAGCACAGACGATCGTTTTGTAACCGATGTCAAAGCAATTAACGCCAAACAAGTGGAAGTAACGTTTTCAGCACCCGTCGCGAAATCCACAGTGTTGGATTCCTCTAATACGGTTCGAAATCTTGTGTTCACCATGGTGACCGGGGCGACAGTGAACCCTGGACAGCTCACTGGTACCTTGTCGGAAGACGGTAAGAAATTGACCATCACAGCGAACTGGATTTTCGATGGTGAGTATGCTTTCAAATCGACGGATGCGGTCCAAGCTGCATCGGGAGGAAAGTTTGAAGAATATACGACGATTGTCAAGGCGAAAGATAATGTGGCTCCAAAACTTGTTTCGGGCTCGGCTGCGGCGAAAACGTCTACGAATAATTTTTCCTTGCTATTTGATGAGCCTGTCAGTGCTTCGGGAGTGATTGCCTATGTGAATGATGCCGTCGCGACTGTGGCAAACGATCCACAAAATCCGAACCTGTTACAAGTTACCGCAGGAAAAGCCATTCCGGCAGGGACAACAGCAACCATTAAATTGTTGAATGTGAAGGACTATAACCAGAACTTCTCTTCTCCGAATCCAGTGGAAACAACGGTAACGATTGTAACCGATACCGTGGCTCCAACCGTGACAAATATGAAAGTGGTCGGGGAAAATCAAATCGAATTGACCTACGACAAAGCGATGAATCTAGCTACTTTCCAAGGAAAAGCCCGTCTTGTGCATTCAAATGGAGCTATTACGAATTTGGTTGCGACTTCTGGAAAGGATGCTAAAACCGTTGTGTTAACAGGGCCTGGCCTAGCTTATCGAGATGCCTACCAAGCTATTTTATTTGTCGATGCAGACGTAAAAGACACTGTTGGCAATAGTGCAGCATTATATTCTACAAACGTCACATTTGAGAAGGATTCAACCCCTCCGGCAATTACTGCTATTGAATATAAAGACGGCAAAATTATTGCCAATTTCACCGAAGATATTGCAACTGGTTCGAATCAATCAGTAACAATTATTGATCAAAAGACAGGTGTTCCTACGGCGATTACTTTAAAATATAATCAACCAAATAATGCAAAGATTGCGAACAACGTATTAACGATCCACCATTCCTTGCCAAATGGAATGTACCAATTGCGGCTTCCTGCCAACACGGTCGTTGACAAAGCGGGCCTCCCAAATCCGAATGCCATCGCTGCCCAGTCGTTCGTGGTGGAAAATGTGGCTTCGTATGATAACACACGCCCAGTCGTATATGACGTTACAAACAATCCTGTTCCATCAGGTGTGGCACCAGGTGTTGAACAAACAGCAACGTATCGAGTGGTTGATAATGATAGCGGTATCAATTTAGCAACTGTACAAGATATTAACAATTACACATGGGATGGCAAGGCATTGCCATTCGGTTCTTATGTCACCACAACCATCACTGGCTCTGCTGACCGAGCCACTTCGGCAGTTGTCACAATTCATGTGCCGTCCTCGGGGATTACTGCGACCAAAACTGCGACTTTAACAGTCAATAATATTCGGGACAATGCTGGAAACACGATTGTGGCTCCTGGCTCTGGTGATGTGACATTTGTCAGTGGAGTCCAACCAGAACTTAGCAGCGCAGCTATAGGATCGAACGGGACTTCGCTCATCTTGGGACTAAATAAGGAAGTCCGATCCTTACTTCCCAAAGATATAAGTGTTACTTTGAATGGGCGAACTGTGCATCCTGACTCTCTTTCAGTCGTTCAATCGATCACAGACGCCCATACCTATGTGGCCAATGTGAAAGCCTCTATAGCGGACAATGTTGTATGGAATGGAACAACGAGCGATTTGATTTATTTAGATGTAAATGGAAACAAGGTATTTGATAATGATGATTTGGTACTCGAGGTAGTTCTTTCTACTACCTATCAAAGCTCTGTAAGCAATACGCTAAACGTCAATTTACAATCTAGTACAGTAAATAATCTGAAAGTGAAACTAGTTCAAAGTGGAAGTACCCCTGTTCAAGACTGGCATGGAAACTTGGCGATTTTCGGTCGGGAGATCATTGTGAAATAATTCGGTACCAATCAAACACCCCACGAGAATGGATCAGATTTGCGTGGGGCATTTCTTATAATTACAAATAAAAATGGTTAAGGGGGAGAAGGTATTGCATAAACATGTTGTCAACAGCATTTTATTAGTATTCAGCTTATTCATATGGACTATCGCGATGCCAACCGATGTCGAGGCAACGAGTCTTTTAGATAAGTACCAAAAAGAAAAGCAACTTCTAGTAACGGAACAAAGCAAGATGACACTCCAAGTTAAAAGTGCTCAATCCAAAGTAGATTCATTGGTACGTGAAAACAAACTAATTTTGCAAAACGCATCAAAAATCCGTGCTGAATTAGATGTGATTCAATCAGAATTAACCGTTCAACGGAAAAAAATATCATCATTGAATCAGCAAATCAAAAATTATAGAAAAAACAATCAAGCGCTGGCAAGAGGGACGAAAGCGCAAAAATCAAAATTCAACAAAGAATTAAAAGCGCTGCAAACTACGTACAGCGATGTCCAAACGAAGGTAGCCAAGCTTGTAAATGAAAGGACAAAGGTTAATAAACGATACACAGATTGTAAGAACCAGTTGAATCGTAACCGTGATGATCTTGCCAAAAGCCGCAAAGAACTTGCTGCAAAGAAAGAGGCATTACGGCAAACTACATCTAAAATATCTCAACTAGATGTTCAAATAGCTAAGGAAGGCGGTGCGGCTTCTGGAAAACCCGACATTTCAATCAAACCAACCCAACCAAAACAGAAGCCTAAAGAACCATATCTAGTGGATGCTCCTTCCCTTACGGAGCAAGAGCAGGAACTGGCACGTTTGATCAATGAATATCGAACTTCACTCGGTTTGCAAGCTCTTCCTGTTTCCAAATCATTAACGACAGTCGCTAGAAGCCATGTAAACGACTCTAACCAATATTCACCGGAAAATGGTACCGATCATAGAAATGTGAAATGCAATTTGCATAGTTGGTCTGCGAACGGAAACTGGAACCCTGTTTGCTATACCAGTGATCATCAATATAGTCAGCTAATGTGGAGTAAGCCTAGAGAATTGACCGATTACCAAGGTAACGGTTATGAAATCTCTATGTATGGCAGTTGGAAGTTAAGCCCAACTAACGCTCTCGGCGCATGGAAGGGATCTCCGGGACATAACAACGTCATCATTGGTGATGGTGCTTGGTCTGATTTAACTGTGATGGGTGTTGCCATTCATGAAAACTATGCCCATGTATGGTTCGGTATGGAAGCTGATCCTGCGGGATATTTTCAGTAACACTGGATGTGGTGGAAAAAGTCCTCTAACTGAGAAATCGGTTAGGGGATTTTTAGAATCTATAGATAGGGAGGATATGTAAGAGGAGGGTTCTTAAGGCCTTTAAAATTTGCTATTCTCATATAGATAAATATTCATAGAGATGCTAAAATGACTAGGTAGATGAATGGAATAACGTGTAAATAAGGAGTGAATTATACTTTAAAGACATATGTTATCCTACAGCGGGAAGGTTAACGATTAAGGAATTTAAGAGAAAAGCATAATTCTGATATTTCCCGCTTATTTTAGGAGAAAAAGAAGAAGCTTAAGGAAATTATTTTAAGTATAAAAGGTTACAGTCAACTTGAAAGGAAATGTAAGATGAAAAAATGGACAACCCTGCTCCTTCTCGTTTTGGGAGCTGTTTATTTCATAACAGGCTGTGCGCAACATAAGTCGGGACTTGGTGCACAAAGTTTGGAATCGCCCCCGGCAGATCTGGCTGATCAAATGGCAACTGAGGAAGTTTCTATAGAAGAATTATTGGCCGAGTCTGATTTTCAAGGATTTCTTGCGGAAAGATGCGGCGAACTAACAACAGAATTCACTCAGTTTTATGCGACTTCTACCGACGCTCGGCAAACTTTAGTTGGATATTGCCATCATGATGGCAATACTGAACTGGAGATGGAGGAAGTCACAATTGCTGTTGCCAGTTTCAACGAAGAGAAACAACAATGGGTGTTCCAAGTCGTAGTCGAAGAATCCCTTTTTCATATAGAGGAAGAACTTGGACTCATTGAAGTAGATGAGGGGCAAAGCGGTGTGGTGTTTCGGAAGAGTCCATCCAAAGCTGAATTTGGTATGACAACAGTGGCAGTTGTCTATAAGAAAGATGACCATTTTGCAATTGAATTCCTTACTTCAGATGTGGTACAAAGTCCGGATATCACCTTGGCTGGAAATTTAATTACTATGGAAGACAAGCAAGTTAAAGAAACATTCACCTTTACGAACGGAAAGGCAATCTCTGAAAAACAAATAAAAGAGCAATCCGTATCTGCCGATATTGTGGTCTCGATTGATATGAACGAGAATGAAGAACTGTATGGTTCCATTGCGAACGGTGGCCATCTTCCAGTAAAGCCTGGCGATACCGTTTTAATCAAGCGGAAAAGCCCGTTTCAACTCACGAATTTTCAAATTAGAGCAGATGTCGATTGGCTTGATCAAGAGGCTGGCCTGTTCCGTGTACGGAAAGAAGATATGGGCAAAAGCATTGAAATCGGCAATTATCCATTTGATGAGATGATCCATTATACAATTGGAACTCCGGAACGCTCCGATTTCGCGGAATCTTTTCTGACGAAAGATTTTTACCATTCGTTAGTTGCCGGGAATATGCCGGGAGCAACGATTAATTTCAAATCAAAACGCGACGAGGTCTACGAAAAGCTTGGCTCACCGGATGAAGAATTCGGATGGAAAGGCGCCAATTATTTGCGGTATGGCCAGTATGCTTATTCGGTCGCCTTCCCATTCGCGGATGATTTTGACGGCATCTACACCATCTATCGTGAAATACCGGAATCTGAAAGTATTATGGGTTCTGATGTTATCGAAGCATGGGGAAAACCTGATGAAGAGTCCTATGGTGAACAACCTGAAGAAGGAATTAGAGTTTTGAGTTATCATAATGCAGCTACAGACGTTTATGTTCAAGGCCCGCAAGCTGACAGTCTTGTAATAGGCATCGAGATGTGGAATAAAGAGAGATAAAAACGTTGTGTAAAACATATTAATTATAAACAACCTCCGAACCGGAAAAATGCGGTTCTGAGGTTGTTTCTTATTGTAATCAGCGGTATCTGCTGTATAAGTGAGTTCAATTTTGATTTATTTTACGACCAATTAATGAAAGCAAGCTATTCATGGATGGAAACCACGTCATTGACCTGGACTGTCCCTGGACGCAATACCTCTGCATACACCCCGAAACTACCCTCATTTTTCTTCACTAAAGTCCGTAACACTTCTGGATCATTCGGCAGATCACCTTGTGCCAGCGTCGTCATGACACAGCGCTTAGTCGGCTGAGTAATTTTTAGTTGGACTTGATCACCGATTATTAGCGTTTTACCGACCCATTGCTGCTCGATGAACCCCTCTGCATTCGGAACTTCTAGAATGAGATTCGGGCGGAATCTTCGCGGCTCGATCCGGCTGTCGGGGGCTAGACTGCGCAAAGTATCAATGGTGGATGTCGTGATGAGATGGACCGTGGAGATATCGAAGAACGTTTCTTCTGGCGATGGTCTTGAAAAGACGGTACCCGGATTTTCCAGTTCCTCGATACCTTCCGGGATATACACTTCGAATTCGATACCAAAAGAAGAAGGGCTAGCCAATCGAACGGACCGATTGAAGCTATTTGTCAGGCGTTCATTTAGATGAGATTCATTGCTGACGACGGTTTCCCCGTTAGGCAATGTAATTCGGACAGGTGGGAGAGGACGGGACCCTCCTTCTACAGGTTCCACAAACGTCGCACGATACTGGAACATGCCGGGCCACTTTTTTGGATTCTTCGCATTCGCCAGCCTCCCGGTCTCCATGTCTACCACGCCATATGCCCGGTCCCCGCGCAATCCCATCTCGGTAATCTCGCAAACATTTACTACCTCGCCCATTATCGACTTGACGGGATATCTCCATTCAATCCTAAGGCTATTATTCAATAGAAGTAATCTCAAAGTCTTCTTCAATCACCGGAGGAACTGGAGAAGGTTCAGACGTAGGTGTCTGACCAGGAATTGGCATCGTTTCTTGAGCGGGTTCATCTTGTCTAGGTTCAGGCTCTTGTCTAGGTTCAGACTCTTGTCTAGGCTCAGATTTAGCTTCATCTACAATATTTGAAGTTTTATATAAAAATGAAGCGAATTGACCGCGTGTCGTAGTGTTTTTAGGATGAAAAGCGGGAGATGCCGGATTAGTAATATCGTAGAAATCTAATACATCGATATAGGGACGGGCTTCAGCCTTTGCTTGTCCACGATCCTTTACATCTTTATTGAATGAGCTTTGTGCTACATGGTTAATGAGATTTGTGCCGTGGATAGCATCGTAAGCGCGCACGATGACCATGGCCATATTCTCTCGAGTGATTTCACCCTCAGCATGCAGATTTGCGTCTGGTGTCCCGATGAAAACCCCATTATCTTTCACTAAAGCCGCGTACTTTAGCAGTTCTTCATTTGAAGAAGGAGTCAAATCATTGAAACGTGGCTTCGACTTATAATCGGCAGGCACTTGGAATCCTAGGGTAACAAGCCATTTCCCCATCATTTTTACTACGTCGGATCTGGATAGAGTCTTATTGGGCTTGAACGTCCCGTCCGGATACCCGTTAATCACACCTTCCTTCACAAGAGCATTAATCGCTTCTTCATGTGAACTTCCTTCGATATCGGGAAACCCCTCAGCAACAGTAGTAACTGGCGCAACAATCGGAACAAGCAAAGCGGCTGACGTTGTAAATGCCAAGAAGTGTTTATGTTTTTTCATGATGGCTTTCCTCCTGAGTCTAGTTTCAAGTCTAGTCTACTATATATACTTCAGTTCCCCTAAAAAAGAATAGACTAACCTTTATCCCGTAAAGTTTATTCTCTATATCTAGGCTGCATAGAACATTAAAAAATGAGCTTGTATTTGATAATTTTGTCTCCCTTACATTCATGTTTACCAAGCCCCCACCTAGGGAATAGATATACCGTAGCATGCTAGAGGAAGGCAGGTGAGAGAACATGGCAAAACAATGGAATTTCATCTTTGATAACAAATTGATCACGGTTTTCGACAAGGACCCGAAAAGCGCGGAAAAGCAAGCCCGGGCCATCTTTAAGGATTTACAGAAGAATAATGCAAGCTAATCAACACCGGCCGGGCGGATGGCTGGTGTTTTTATATGTCTCCAAATGTAAAGGAATTGTAAAGGTGCCTGGCACCATTACAGCATTGATCAAGATCTTCCACCTATCCAATCTTTGCTTTTATAATTGAGGCTCTTCGCGAGAATAAGTCTTTCCTCCTCCCTCTTCTAGAAATTATAGAAACAGTGTATAAAATTCCCTATCTTTTCCTGGTTGCGTTGACTCTATTCTATTTGGTTGTTAACATTCTAATAGAAGTGTATTGTCTGAATGTTTTACTTAGTAGATATTATTACATAACTAACACACTTCTCCCTGCCTACTAGATAGGGACAAACCAACATGAGAGAGGGTGGGAAAATGGGACAAACTGCTGAGACGGGTGAGGAGCTCGTAGAGAAAGTGGATAGTGAGATGCGGTTCCGGAAGTATGTCGGGAAGACGGCAGTGGTGGTGTCTGCGATTGCAGTCATTTGGTCAATTTTCCAATTGTATGCCGCTGGGACCGGCGTGTTGGATGCGATTACGCTTCGCGGGTGGCATCTGCTCTTTGTCTTGGTCATGGTGTTTTTGCTGTACCCGGCACGGAAGAAGGAGAAAGCTGGAAGGACGGCCCCGACCGTGCTCGATTTTCTTTTTATTGCGTTAAGCATTGCGGCGCTCGGTTATTTATTACTAAATTATAAAACGATCGTACTGCGTGGCGGCTATTTGGTGACAGCCGATTATGTTTTTGGGGCGCTCGGCATTTTACTCGTGTTTGAGGCGTCTCGCCGGGTTGTGGGAAATCTGGCCATTTTGGCCCTGATTTTCTTGCTGTATACGTTTCTTGGCGCTTGGGTTCCCGGGATGTTCGGGCATAGCGGTTTTAGCTTCAAGCGTGTGATCGATTATATGTTCTTCGGTAGTGAAGGGATTTTCGGGATTGCGCTCGGCGTGTCGGCGACGTTCGTGTTTTTATTCATCTTATTTGGAGCCTTTCTGAAAATCAGCGGTTTCAGCCAGTTCATCAATGACTTGTCGCTGACGATCGCGGGTGGTTCTCCCGGAGGACCTGCCAAAGTGGCCGTCCTCGCCAGCAGCTTGATGGGGATGATCAACGGGAGTGCGTTAGCCAACGTTGCTACAACGGGGACCATCACGATTCCTTTAATGAAGAAGAACGGCTATAAGGCGCGCTTTGCTGCCGCGGTGGAAGCCGTTGCTTCGACAGGTGGACAGTTTGCACCGCCGATTATGGGCGCAGTCGGGTTTGTTATGGCAGAATATTTGGGCGTTCCGTATACAACCGTTCTGGTCGCCGCTATCATTCCGGCGTTCCTTTATTATTTAACGCTCATTATGGTTGTTCATTTTGAGGCGCGGCGGCTTGGGTTGAAAGGGTTGTCGCGCGACAATATTCCGAAAGCGGCCGAAGTTTTCAAGAAGCAGGGTCATCTTTCGATTCCACTTATTGTCTTGCTTGTTCTTTTATTTACGGGCTATACACCGGTATATGCGGCCGTGTTTTCAATCCTGGCATGTGTCGTTGCCAGCTGGTTCCGGAAAGAAACGTTTATGGGACCGAAAAAAATCCTGCAAGCTCTGGAAGAAGGGGCAAAAGGGGCTCTTGGAGTCGCGGTTGCTTGTGCGACCATCGGAATCATTATCGGGACGGTTTCACTGACTGGTCTCGGTTTAACGTTCGGTTACACAATCATGACGTATACGAATGAAAGCTTGCTTATTGCGAGTCTGTTGGTCATGTTGATGAGTATCGTCCTTGGAATGGGCGTACCGGGCGTTGCTGCGTATGTCATCGTGGCGACTGTCGGAGCACCGGTGCTTGAAAATCTTGGCGTTCCGCCGTTGTCTGCCCATATGTTTGTATTGATTTACGCTTGTTTATCCAATATTACACCGCCTGTTGCCCTGGCATCGTATGTGGCAGCGGGAATTGCGGATACGAATCAGCACCAGGTGTCGATGACTGCGATGAAATTGGGGATCACCGGGTTTATCCTGCCATTTTTCTTCCTGTACGAACCGGCCTTATTGCTCGGAGAAGAACCATTCATTCATAGTTTGATTCCGACTATTACCGCTGCCGTCGGTACGATTACGTTGGCGGCTGGTTTGCAAGGGTGGTTCCTAAAGAGGGCGAACTGGATACAGAGAGGGATGCTGTTGACGATCGGGATTCTAATGATGGTGCCTGGGCTTGTGACTGATATGATCGGCATCAGCTTGCTCGTCATTTTATTTATCTGGCAGAAGCTCGAGAAACCGGCTATCAGTGTCGCAACAGAGGTTGACTAAAAAAGGAGTGTTGAAAAGTATATGAAAAAATTATGGAAAAGTTTGTTGATGATTGGTGTGTTGACCGTATTGGCTGCGCTTGTCAGTGCTTGTGGAAATGATGCGGAAGAAGCAGGGGCGGAGAAAGGTGGTTCTTCAAGTAAGAAGCCTACCATCTTGAATTTCCCGACGGCGTCCACTACTGGAACGATCTATCCCTTAGGTGCAGCAATGGCAAACTTGTGGGATCAGAAGGTGGAAGGGGTCAAAGTTAACGCCCAAGCTTCCAACGGTGGTGTCGACAACTTGAATTTATTGAAAGATGGCGAGGCTCATATTTCGTTTGCGACAGCCGGCATTATTTGGGAAGCGTACAATGGTGAACGGAGCTTTAAAGATCGTCAGTATGAGGACGTTCGGATTATTGCGGGTCTTTATTACAACCCGAACCAGTTTGTCGTCCGTAAAGATGCAGGGATTGAATCGGTTGGCGATTTGAAAGGGAAGCGTTTTGCCCCTGGTTCTGTTGGAAGTACACCGGAAGTCGAGTCGAGCATCATCCTTCCTGCGTACGGATTGGACTACCCTGGCGATATTAAAGAGAACTTCGTCGGCTTCACAGAAGCGATCGATTTGATGCGCAATAAGCAGATTGATGGGGCTTTGATTCAAGCAGGATTGCCGACTGCAGCGGTGACGGAGATGACTTCGACTGCGGATGGGAAATTGATCGGTATTGAGCCGGAAATCCGTAAAGCGTTGATGGAAGAATACCCGTGGTACTCCGAAGTGACGATTCCAGCGGGCACGTATGATAATCAAGACGAAGATGTAGACACATTGGCAATCAAAATGATGTTGATGGCGGATGCTTCTGTTGATGATGATGTCATTTATGAACTCGTCAAAGCATTCTGGGAAAACATCGATTCCTTGGAGTCGGCTCATGCGATCGTGAAACAAATGGATATTGAGAACGCGGTGACCGAATTGGCGGACATCCCGCTTCACTCGGGTGCGGAGCGATACTATAAGGAAGCTGGCCTCCTTGACTAAGGTTCTTTTGATAGAGAAAGGTGAACGGGGCGAAGTGATGAAAAAAGAAAGACGGATCGGCTATCTCGGCCCCGCTGGCACATTTACGGGGCTAGCCGTCCATGCTTTATTTCCTGATGAGGAAATGACCAATCTGCACTCATTTCCTTCTATTGAAGAATGTTTGTTGGCGGCACATCAACGCAAGACAGATGTGACCGTCGTGCCGATCGAAAATTCCATTGGCGGATCGGTCAGCATGACGTTGGATTGGTTGATCCACGAGGTGGAAGTGCCGATCCAAGCAGAAGTCCGGCTGCCTGTCCACCATGAATTATTGGCACATCCGGCACAAGTGGGGCAGAGGGATTTTGAAATTGTCTATGCCCATCCGCAAGCCTTGAAACAATGTGATCAATATTTACGGACACACCATCCGGATATTGAGCAGCGGCCGATGAATAGTTCGGCGGAAGCAGCTTGGCTCGTCGCGAATAATCCGGACAAGGCATGGCTCTCCATTTCCAATTTCATCGCCAAGGAGATCTATCAGTTAAAGGCGATTCAAAGCAATATTGAAAACAACGGGATGAATACGACACGTTTCATTGCACTAGGTTATGAGAAGTTGGATTTGGTGGCTGAATTCCAGAAATCATCGATGATCGTTTCGTTTCCGGAGAATGAATTGATGACACTTTATCAGGTGTTGGGTGTGATCGACAAGTACGATATCAAGCCGACGAAGATTGAATCGGCTCCGATGAAAACGGAACTCGGGCATTATGTGTTCTTTATTGATTTGGATACGACGGGGAAACGGGAGGCTTACCAACTGCTATGCCAGGACATTCGCAACTTGGGGTGCGGTCTTCGCCAATTGGGGACTTATCCGACATTGGAAGCGAATCTTGCGTACCGTGGGGTTGGTGAGTTGTAAAGGTGTCATTCATACAATTTAGAAGCGACACATGACGGTATAATAAATGATAAAGAGAGACTACAAGCGGTTTTGTAGTCTCTTTTATATGGTGCCAGTCATATTACAATCGAGTGGAGTGGTGTGCATTATGAAAATTTATGATCAATTGAGAGAGATATTGCTGGGTAGGGAAGGTGAAATCGTCACGACAAAGAAGCTTAAGTTTCAGCTGGAAAATCGTTATGGCACGAATCCCGGCAGTATCATCCTGTCCGATTATTGTTATAACCGTTGGAATAAAGGGATTTCATTCAATCAGCATCTATTTGAATATGTGACGAAGAGTACGTACAAATATCTGGGGGAGCGGGCAGCTTATACGGGGCTGATTTTTCACCGACCAAAAGGTGCTGCACAGGAGAATGTCGTTGGAGAGTGGCGCGCTGGCGTGAAGCTGATGTACACGGCAGAGCAAAGCCAAGGGATCGATCGCATTAGTGCCGACCAAATTAACCGGTTGTATGAGGAGTACAATCGGATCCTCCGATATGAGATGCAAGTGTTGCAATGCCGGCCGACCGAGCTACGTCATTTGATCGGTCGGATCGGAGAGTTGCTTTGTGCCATGATGACAGGCGGGTATTTGGCGCGCCATCCGAATCAGCATGGCTTTGATGTGGTCAGTGAAGGGAAACGGATCAGTGTCAAAACGACTGCCCAAAAAACAGGATTTATCGTCTTCAACCGTAACACATTTGCCGAATTCGACGAAATCTTTATAGTCCAGTACCATGATGATGATTTCCATATTGTTTACCATGGCCCTAAAGAGCCGATCGAGCAGATCGCTCGGATTTATGGGCATACTTATGAAGTGGATATGGAGCGGGTTAAGAAGTTCAGTGCTAACGCTATGAAGTTGTGAGGTTTCCGTTTATACCCAAATTCAAAAGATAATGAAAAGAGACTGCGTGCCTTGTGCAGTCTCTTTTCCCTAGAAGCCCCAACCTAGCATTTCTTCTTCCTAAAATATTCCGATATCTGGACAACGCGCGCTTGTCCTGTGTGAAGTTCATGGTAAATGCCTCGGCTGTCGATGAATGAAATATACTGATCACGCTCAATTTGGACAAGTGCTTTTGCTTGCTCGAAGGAATCTACATGAATAAACCTGCGGATGTAATGTTCTTGATCGAAGAAATAAGTGATTTTGAATTCTTTCATGACGTTCCGCTCCACTTTCATCCCCCTAGTGATGAGACGTATTAAGGTAAGAATTATCTTTATCCTACAATTTAAACATGACATCTTCAAATAGTAATTAGGTTATAAATAGAAGAAGTTACATAACATCTAAGGCTTGTTTTGAACTGCCAATGCAGTATTTTATAAAACCTTGCAGTTATTTCCCGGGAAATGTCGAATAGGGGAAAGGATAAAAAACGTCAAAAAGCTATAGGAATCAACAAACATTTCCTATAGCTTTTCATCGCTTCTATTCATTTTTGATGATTTCGATTGTTTGTATCCTGATACGCTGCCTTGTCTGCCTTTTTAAATTCGCTCGCATAAAGGACTTCTTGTGTCGATGATGATCCGTTGTTTTTCTTAGTCAACTGCTTATGCGGTTCTTTCTTTTCAGCCATTGTATCACTCCTTTCCGCCTTGCTTTTTAGCATTCCTCAAACTAGGCGGATTAAACGTCTGTGTCCCTCTTGGAGTTTGCTCTTCCTTTTTCAAGGATTTAAACAGGGAGACTACCATCATCAAGATGATGAATGAAAATGGCAATGCCGCAATGATGATCGTGTTTTGCAAGGCGGAAAGTCCGCCAACCGATAGCAGGATCAAAGCAATGCTGGATTGGATGATGCCCCAAACAAATTTAACAGGATTGGAGGGCGTCAACGACCCGTATGTGGATTGCATTCCTAAGACAAACGTTGCCGAATCGGCGGATGTAATGAAAAACGAGGCGATCAGCAAAATGGCGAAGCCGGATGTAATGGCCGACCAAGGAAGAGAGTGGAACATCTGAAACACAATTAGCGAGGTGTCGCTTGCTGCCAAATTGGTTACGCCAGCGCGCTGGATCTCAATGGCTGTCGTCCCAAAAGCTGAAAACCAAATGAAGCTTAGTAAAGCAGGTGCTACCAACACGCCAACCATGAATTCCCGGATCGTCCGCCCTTTTGAAATCCGCGCAATGAACATGCTGACGAAAGGCGCCCAAGATATCCACCAGGCCCAGTAAAAAATGGTCCAGCTCTCAAGCCATTCCCGGTGGGATTCATTTAATGGAGACGTTCTAAAACTCATATTGACTAAATTGGCAAGATAGCCGCCAATTGAATCGGTGAACATATCAAAGATGAGTAAGGTAGGTCCCAAAATCAAAACGAACCCCAAGAGGGCAAGGGCTAGCACGAGGTTCGTATTAGACAAGTAACGGATTCCCCGACTTAACCCCGACCATGCTGAATAAATAAACAACACAGTTACAATTGAAACGATAATGAATTGAGTACGGATTCCGAGTTCAAACCCGAATAAGTAATGAAGTCCCGCGTTGATTTGCACGGCACCAAAGCCGAGCGAAGTGGCCACGCCGAATGCTGTTGCAAATACGGCGAGAACATCAATTACTGTACCCCAAGGTCCGTTCATTTTATCCCCGAAAATTGGTTTCAATGTGGCGGATATCAAGCCGGGCTCCTCTTTTCGAAATTGGAAGTAGGCCAGTGCGAGAGCGACTATCCCATATAAAGCCCAAACATGGATGCCATAATGAAAGAACGTTTGCCGAAAAGCTTCTTTGTAGGCCGCATCGGTATTCGGCACTTCAGTTGCGGGACTGATGGCATAATGGGATAGTGGCTCAGCTGCTCCATAGAATACTAAGCCGATGCCCATCCCGGCGGAAAACAGCATCGCGATCCAAGTGACTGTTTTAAATTGTGGGCGATCCGTATCTTTTCCAAGGCGGATCCTGCCATATGGACTAAAAATCAGAAAGATGCTTATGGCGAGCAAAAATGTGATAAGTAACATATAATACCATCCGAAAACGGAGGACACCGTTCCTTTGACCGTATCGGTGACGGATTCGAACTGAGTTGGCGAGATTACACCGTAGCCAACTGCCAGGATAATCAGAACGATTGTTATATAGAACACATTTGATATTTTTTTCATAGCTCCCCCCTCCTTGTCTTTTATTTACATGTTTCCCCTTGTCCAAAAGGGCAGGAGGCCAATCGAAATCTGTTTAGAGTATACCCGAAAAAACTAGAAACATGCTTTCGCTACCTACATGGTCGAAAAGCATGGGATATGAATATTGTTCCGATTAAAAAACGCAATAAGCATAGGGATAACCCCCGCTCATTGCGTTTTATTGATTCGTCTGAATCATGCTATTTATTCTCCACCCGATTGATCCGATAATACCCTTCTTCGTCCAACAATACTTCGTAAACCTTCTCTTTTTCATAAAACCGTTCATCTCCTTCGGCATTGGTGAAGTTGAAGGTTTCATAGGTGGAAAGGAGAGCAGTGTCGTTTTGGATGGTGAGGTCGGTGACGACATTTTCGTAAAATTCGAAGTGCATGCCTTGGTCGGCAATTTCTTTAAAGTAGTCACGGTATTCCTTGTATGCAGAGCTGCCGGGGAGTAAAAAGTCCTCGATGAAATGGAATTCTTCGTAATACAGAGCCGTTTCATAAGTGGAGCGAAATTCTATAATGAAATCCTCCAGATGGTCAGGGTCAAAATATCCGGCGCTTTCCGGATAATAGTCCTCCCCGCCCTCCCCGTCCTCATAAAATTCCGTGTAATCGTCGTAATATGTCTCATCGTCGTGGGAATCAGCGACCGCATAATTTTCGTACACACCAAAGACCGAAGCGACTTGCCGTTCCGTCATCGGATTTTTCACCCAAGAATCAATGAGGGGGGTGACGGTGTACAACGGAATGGAAAAGCCGAACCTTCTATTATCGGTCATGATCAAGGAATTTATGCCGATCACCTTGCCCGTCTTGGCGTCGAGTAGCGGGCCGCCACTGCTTCCGCTGTCGATCTGGGCATCGATCTGATATGCTTTTTCATAGATGAACCCTAGTTCAATATCACGGTTCAACCCGGTCAAATAGCCGATGGAGGCGGTGTTTTCCAAGCCAGTTGGACTGCCGAGCGCAATGACTTCGGTGCCAATCGGTGTTTCGATGGATTCTGCGCGGAGCGGTTGAAGATTCCGGTATGCGTCCGAACGAATTAACGCAACATCGTATTTATCCGAAATGCCAATCACTTTTCCGGCGGCATCCTTGCCGTCCGAGTTCCGCACGACTACATCGGTATAGCCAGCCACCACATGGGCATTCGTGACAATCAAGCCGCCTTTGGCATACAAAAAGCCCGAACCGAGCCCGCTTTCCGTAAAAATCGTGAACACACGCGGCAATGTCTCTTGGATGACCTGAGTCTTCTCTTTTTCCTTAGGAGGAGGCGTCTCCGCTTTCTGAACAGATGCTTCCGGGGCTTCATTTAGGGGAGCCGGCTCTCTTTCTGACAACGGCTCGACATGGGAAACGGTTCTCGCATCTCCGGTGCCGAGTACTTGGCTGAATCCATAACCGACGCCGCCAAGCACGAGCAAGCAACCGATGGCAATGGCGATCATCCAGCCTGTCCGGCCCGTCTTTCCCATCGCCTGTCCGCATCCACCGCAGAAACGGGCCTCTTTCTGATTCTGGTGTCCACAATTTATACAAAACATCCGCACTCCTCCTTTCTATATTTTTCTTATCGTCCATTTTGGCTAGTTATTGAGAGAGCACATTGATAGCTATAAAGCCTTTCGACCATTCGAGGGTCGAAAGGCTTTTGGCATGCTCACTTCCATTATATACCCTTTTGGATTTTCTAGTACTTTTTGAGGTGGGAATTGGGGGTGTACGGTTGGGGTGTTATGAGGTTGGATGAAAACATTTTGCAATAGGACAGCTGATAACTCATAACTTCCGCGAACCACTCATCTTTGTGTTCGTGCGCCGATAACTTCCGTGGGCCGCTCATACTTTCGATCCCACGCCCATATCCTCCGCGAACCGCTCATACTTCTATTCCCGCGCTCTTAACTCCGCCCCCACCCCCAGCCAAATCGCCATTCTATTACATTCTAAAAATTCTTTCACTAATTGAGTTGTCTTTTTTAACGAAGTGGTATAAACTAACTGTAATACAAACTAAACTGATAGGATTTATTAATTTAATTCAAATGAAGGGGGAAGAGGGATGATTACGGTAGCCGGGGTGGATAAGACGTTTCGCACGAAGGAGAAGTCGGCTCATGTTTTGGATGATGTCTCTTTTCGTGTTAATAAAGGGGAGATCGTCACGCTGCTGGGGAAGAGTGGTTGCGGGAAAAGTACGCTCCTCAATATGGTCGGCGGTTTTTTGAAGCCGGATACCGGATCGGTTTTGCTGGATGGGGAAGAAGTGTTATGGCCGACCAAACGTTGCGTGATGTTGTTTCAGCAACGGAATCTCTTGCCTTGGCGGACTGTGTTGAAAAACGTAGAGCTTGGGCTAGAAGGGGAACCGATTCCTACCGCGGAGAAGAACGAACGTGTTTTGGAAGCGTTGAAGTTGGTCGGGTTGGATCAGCATCAGCATCAATTTCCGCATGAGCTTTCCGGGGGGATGCAGCAGCGGGTCGCGATTGCCCGGGCGTTTGCGATTCAGCCGGATGTCATCTTGATGGATGAACCGTTTGCGGCGCTGGATACGTTCAATCGCTACAATTTGCAAGATGAATTGATTCGCATTCAGACCCGGAAGAAGACTACGATTTTGCTAGTGACGCATGACATTGATGAGGCAGTCTATCTATCCGATCGGGTGCTGATCATGAGTTCGCATCCCGGAAAAATCTATAACGAGTTGATCATAAATCAAGGAAAGCCGCGGGATCGTACGCATGGCGATTTTCATTATTACCGTAAGAAAATATTAGAGGAATTCGAATTGAGCGGGGCGCCAGCGGTACCCGAGTATTCGATTTAAGTGGAGGGTACAAATTGAGAAAACTATCACTGTTACTACTTGTTCTGCTATTGGCGTTCACGAGTGCATGCTCTCAAACGAAAGAAAAAACGCCAACTGAAGGCGGAAAGACGACTTTAAAGATCGGATATTTGCCGATCACTCATGCAGGTCCTCTTTATATGGAAGAACATGTTCATGACGAGCAGGTGGAAGGCTATGATGTCGAAATGGTCAAATTCGGCTCTTGGCCGGATTTAATGGACGCGTTGAATACGGGGCGGATTGACGGGGCTTCCGTTTTGGTGGAACTTGCGATGATGTCGACGGAACAAGGAATTGACTTGAAAGCAGTCGCGCTCGGCCATAAAGACGGAAATGTGCTTATCACTTCGAAGGATGTTCAAGAAACAGCAGATTTGAAAGGCGCCACCTATGCGATCCCGCATAAATTCTCATCCCATAATCTGTTATTGAATGAAATGTTGAAAAAAGACGGGTTGACCTATGAAGATGTGAACGTCGTGGAAATGGCCCCTGCTGAAATGCCGGCCGCTCTTTCAGAACAGCGGATTGCAGGCTATGTCGTAGCGGAGCCGTTCGGTGCGCAAGCTGTCGTGCTGGATAAAGGGAAAGTTCATTACCACTCTGAGGAAATTTGGCCGGAATCGTACTGCTGTGTCCTCGTGTTACGCAATGACACGATCCAAAAGAATGAGGAAGCAGTTCAGTCGTTTATTGCCCAGTATGTAAAAGGCGGCGAGTTGGCTAATAAGAAAGATGAAGCTGTCTATGAATCTTTTAGTGAGTTCATGAAAGTGGAGAAAGCAGTCTTGGATTTGTCCTTGCAATGGATTTCCTATGACGATCTGCGTCTTGAGGAAGAAGAGTATGACAAATTGTCTGCATTTATGGTGGAGATGGGATTGACGGAAAATCCACCGGCGTATGAAGAGTTCGTGGACAATACATTTATTGATAAAGTGAAGTGAGTGCTATGGGTTGGTTGAGAAAGACGTTGAATTTCATCATTGGTATGGTGCTTCTTGTAGCGGTTTGGCAGGGAGTCATCTGGATCGGCGGGTATGAGGAGGCGCTGTTCCCGTCACCGCTCACTGTCGGAACGGCGGTCGCTGCGATGCTTGCGGATGGTACGCTGTTCGAACATTTGCGGGTTAGCCTGGGACGTTTTGCGGCGGGGTATTTGCTCGCAATTGTCCCCGCCATCCTGCTCGGCATGATGCTCGGAAGGATGCCGCGGGCTTGGCAGATTGTCGATCCGGTCGTCCAAGTGCTGCGCCCGGTGTCCCCGGTAGCGTGGTCGCCGTTCATCGTCTTGTGGTTTGGAATTGGTAATATGCCGGCCATCGCGATCATTTTCATCGCCGCCTTCTTTCCGGTCCTATTGACGACGGTGGCGGGCGTCCGGAAAATCGATCAAGATTATTTGAGGATCGCCGAAAATATGGAGATTCGTAAATGGCCGCTCATGTATAAAATCATTTTTCCCGCTGCCTTCCCTTCTATTGTCAATGGCTTGCACCTGGCGCTTGGCACTGCTTGGGTATTCCTCGTTGCCGGGGAAATGGTCGGGGCGCAGTCTGGGCTCGGGTTTTTGATTATCGATGCACGGAACACGTTGAAGCTCGATCATGTGTTGGCCGGAATTGTATTCATCGGATTGAGCGGTTTCATCCTCGATCGGTTGATTACGCTTTTCGAGCATTGGGTCGGTCGCCATTTCGGTACGCCGCCGGCAACGTAAAAAGACCGCCGAGTGTTGGCGGTCTCCCAGTTAAGATTTTTGCAATAGAGGGTCTTCGATACTAATGGCACGCAGATCATCGACGCGGTTGCCTGTCCGTTTGGAGTAATAGCCGATTTCGACTTCATCGCCCGTTTCAGAGTGAACCAGTTTTTTATAACAAGTTTCCAAATGGTCCGTGCCCCATACGATCAATGCGTTGAAAACATGTTCTAGCGCCTCTCCGCTAGGTGTCAGCGTGTAGCGATAGCGTGGCGGATGGGTGGAATAAAGCTCCGATTGAACGAGGCCTTCTCCTTCGAGCATTTTGAGCCGCTCGGACAGCATGTTGGCGGATAGTCCATTCAACGCCACTTTGATGTCATTGAATGTCGTTCGGCCAACTAGGATTTCATGGACAATCAAAAGCGTCCAGCGATCTCCGATGATATTGAGAGATTGAGCGATATTGCAGGGTAGGTTGTAACGTGGTTTCATAAACATTTCGTCCTTTCTGATAATGTAAGTTGCTTTTTTTAACCTAGTAGATTAATATGAATAGTATAGCATACAATAACGATAGGAAAAGGGGTTTTTAAAAATGGGATTATTTTTAATTGAATCGTCTTTACAAGGAATTGTGGACTCGAAAGCTGCTTTGGATCAAAAGGCGGCGCAATTGCAAGAGAACCTGGGAGCTCGAGACTCAGCACTCATTGAAATCCAAGTATCGAAAGATTTCTCTCGATCGTTCTTCATCGTCGAATCGGCTGATCAAGAAACCGCTACAAGTATCGTGAAAGAAGCGGGAATCCCGATTGAACTGGTCAAAGATGTCCGTCTAGTCGGGGACGATTTGGAAAAAGTAAAGCAAAACAAAGATCTCGTCAATTACTTGGTCGAATGGAACTTGCCGGAAGACCTCACCATGGACCAATACTTGGCTCGCAAAAAGAAAAATTCGGTCCACTACGAAGAAGTGCCGGAAGTATCATTTGCTAGAACGTACGTCTGTGAAGATATGTCGAAATGCCTCTGCTTCTACGACGCGCCGGACGAAGCGGCTGTCAAACGCGCACGGGAAGCGGTTCAAACGCCGATCGATTCCATCACGGAAATTTTAGCTGATAACGAGTAAGGAAATTTAGCGGAGGTGGCACCATGCCCATGGTAATGGAAAAACAGGAAGTGCTTGCTGAACTGATTGCGCAGGAACTGAAGCCATATGTGAAAAAGATTGATCAGGACGCTTTTTACGCAGAGAGTTTTCTTCGTAAACTGGGCGAATCGGGATTGTTGTTATCTGCGGCACGTCCACAAGCGGAAGTGCTTGCAGACGGATTGTACCTGGTTGGTGAGACCGCGAAAACGTGCATGACGACCGCCTTCTGCCTGTGGTGCCACCTCGCTGCTTTAACCTACGTCCGGACAACGGAAAACGAAAAGCTGAAAGCTGATTTGTTACCAAGTTTGGAAAATGGCACTTTGCTTGGCGCTACTGGGTTGTCGAATCCGATGAAACATTACGCAGGACTGGAAACTCTCCATTTGACCGCAAAGCGTACGGATGGAGGATATGTAGTATCCGGCGTGCTTCCTTCAGTATCCAACCTCGGGAGGGACCACGTTTTTGGAGCTATTGCCGGTTTGAATGAACAACAACAGATCATGGTGTTTGTCTCCTGCAATTCACCCGGTTTGACATTCAAGGAAAAAAACGATTATTTAGGATTGAACGGCAGTGCTACGTATAGCTGCACATTTAAAGAGGTGTTCATTCCAGACGATCGGGTCTTATCGGAAGATGCCAATGCGTTCGTGGCGAAAATCCGCCCGACGTTCATCGCCTACCAAATTCCACTCGGCTTCGGCGTGACGAATGCGTCCATTCATTCGATTGATAAAATGGTCAATCGACAAAATGGTTGCAACCAGTATTTACGTACCCAGTCACCGGAATTGCAACAGAAGGAAGAAGAGTATCAACAACAATTGCTCACACTTATTTCCCAAGAGCCTTTAGATTGGAAAGAAATTGCAAAAATCCGGCTTGGCGCAGCGTATTTGACGCTTGAAGCGGTGCAAACCGCCATGCTCCATAACGGCAGTGCTGCTTATTTGAAAGTGAGTGCGCCGGCCAGACGATTACGCGAAGCCTACTTCTTTGCCAATTTAACGCCGACGATCAAACATTTGGAAAAAGTGCTGAGTCTATAAGAATAGGCAGGCGCAGGGCCCCACTCTATTAAATAGAGTGGGGCCTATTTTTATTCACCTAGCTAATTGACTAACTGTTGTTTGGTAGTATGTTACTATGGGTACATAACTATGGATGGATGTTTAAGTAACATTATTAGGAGGATTAGAGTATGCCGGATAGAGACATTCAGCTATTACAACAGCGCATATTACGTTTGCAGGAAGAAGGGAAGCATCGGGAAACGATCGAGGCTTGTACGCATCTAATAAATCAGGCCGGAAAGTGTGCCCTTTATTCTACAGTCATGGGGGCGCATGCAGCTTGTGCGACTGCTTTTCATGCAATCGGTGATTTGGAATCGGCGTTTCGGCATATGGAGGAGCACGCGAAACTTTGTGAGTCGTATGGGACGGATGCGGAGCAGCTGGATTCCTACTCCATTTTATTTTTATTGTATGACTATAGTCAGGACTTCGATAAAATGAAGACAACCTTAGAAGATGCGATTAATTTAGGGAAGAAATTGCGGCGATACGATATTGTCAGCACAAGTTATATCCGCTTCAGCCAGGTTTGTAATCAGGAAGGGAATTATATAGAGGCGCTGGATTGGGCGCAGATGGGCTTGGAGATGGCGGATTTGCATGAGCCGGCTGCAGAAATTCTGACATGGCGGGCTTTTTTGAATCGAGCGAAGGCTTTTTTAGGCTTGGAACAGTGGGAAGAAGCGGAACGATTGTTGGACAACCTAGTCGCATCTCCTATTTTGAATACATATAATAACGAAAAGGCCCAGATCTATGCCTTGCAAGGGCGTTACTTTATTGCCCGTAACAGGTTGGAAGAGGCGTCTGCATCATTGCTTACGGCAAAAAAGTTGGTGGAAGACGAAGGGGATCTCCGATTGTTGAAGGACATTCAGGAACTTCGGACCGAGCTGTGCGAACGGATGGGCAATTTTGCAGAAGGCTTCAAAATTCAAAAAGAATATATCGCCTTGCTGGAAGAAATCAAGGAAGGCGAACTGGACAAACTTGCTCTCCGTCTGGATGTCCAATTGGGTCTATCGAAAATGAAGAAGCGGGTGAACACTGATTTCCTGACCGGCTTGTATAACCGGAGTTATATGGAGACAAATACGAATTTTTGGCTAAAAAAGGCCGCTGCGAACGAAGAAAGTATTCTCTGCATGGCGATCGACATTGACAATCTGAAAGGGTTGAATGACACGCATGGCCATCTGTTCGGCGATGAAGTGATTCAGAAGGTGGCCCGGACGTGTTCGCAACTGATCCGGGAAGGCGATCGAATGGGCCGATACGGCGGCGATGAGTTCGTGCTGGTCATGCCGAATATCACGTTGGAAAATGGAAAACGGAAAGCGGAGCAATTGGCGGAAGCAGTCCGTGCATTGGAAATTAAAAAGGATGGAAAATTGATTCCCGTATCCGTTAGTATCGGATTGGCCGACAATGATAATGGGACGATCCAAGAGTTTCATGAAATTTTTCATCTCGCAGATACGGCGCTTTATGAAGCGAAACGGAGTGGAAAGAATCGGGCGGTGCACTACAGCCATACAACACCAAACTCTCATAAGATGGTACCAGCCCCTTAAACGTACGAAGGGCTGGTTTTCTTCGCTGTTATGCTCATAACTCATAAGTCTCGGGAAGCGCTCATAATTTCTGTGCCACGCTGATAAGTCTCGGGAAGCGCTCATAATATCTGCTTCGCGCTGATAAATCCCGGCAAGCGCTCATAAAATCCGTGCCGCGCTCATAAATCCCGAGAAGAGCTCATAACTTCCGAGCATCGCTCATAACTTTATTCCACTCGCTTAGTTCCTTCCCTGTTTCTTCCTCCATTCAATAGGGTATTTTCGAATGAAGGAGGGAGTGCGATGGAGTTACATACGGGTTCATTGTATTGGAAGACGACGGTCGAAGGGACGCCGTTCCGGCAGTCCGCCCTTGCCGATTTTTATGATGTGGTGATCATCGGAGGTGGGATGTCGGGGGCACTGTGTGCTTACATACTTTCCAAGGAAGATCTAAAAGTGGCTCTCATCGACGAGCGCATAATCGGGGCTGGAAGCACGTCAGCCAATACGGGTCTTCTTCAGTTCTCCAACGATATTATGCTGCATGAATTAATGGCTCAAATTGGGGAGAGAGCGGCCGCCCGGTTTTATAAGTCTTGTGAAGCCGCGATCGGACAATTGAACGAAGTGGCGGCAAGTCTGGCCGTCGACACCGAATTCTGCCAAAGGAGCAGCTTGTACTTTGCCAGTACGGAGGAAGACGTCTCCCGATTACAAAAAGAATATGAGACATTAAGGCATTACGGGTTTCCTGCAGAATACTGGGAGAGCCATGAGGTTGCGGCCCAATTTCCTTTTTCCAAGCCAGGGGCGATTGTCACACACGGCGATGCGGAGGTGAATCCGTTGCGTTTTTGTAGAGGAGCCATAGGGTTCGCTGAAGAACGGGGCGTCCATATTTTTGAAAATACGAAGGTTGTAGAAATACGGGAGAGGGAAGACCGCGTGGATGTGGAAACGGCGGCGGGGGTGCTGCATGCCGACAATATTATTTTTTCGACAGGTTATACACGGCCCCCTTTCTTAAATAGCAAGCAGGCGGAATTGAAACGGACTTATGCAATGGCTACCAAGCCGCTCGAAGATGTGAGGCTTTGGAAAGATCGGATGATGATCTGGGAGACCAAGCGGCCGTATCTCTATGCCCGGCTGACATTGGATAATCGGATTATCATTGGCGGGTTGGATGAGGACAAGTCCACTGTTCCCTGTACCGGAGCCCTGCTTCAATCACGGGGGGAACGCCTGAGAAAAGAGGCGGCACGCTTGTTTCCTCAATTTCAAATTGAAATGGACCATACATGGGCTGCGATCTTCGGGGAATGCGCTGATAATTTGCCGCTGATCGGCCAGCATCCCGAGTTTCCTCGGCTGTATTATCTGATTGGCCTAGGTGGAAACGGCACTGTATATAGCATGCTCGGAGCGCGGCTGATCCGTGATTTGCTTGCCGGCACTCCGAATGATCTCGCTGCTATCGTAAGACTGGATCGATGACATGTTTAAATCTCATTTTCCTCCAAATGAATAGTAGTCAAGAAGTTCTCTAACGCATTTCGTATTTCTTTCATCGTCGCTTTTGCCGCCAAATCGAATTTTCCAAACTTGAAAGCGATGGATTCAGCTTGAGGATCCATCGAGGCACCCGAGTTGGTGTCTTGGCGAAATGCTTCGATTGCTTCTAACTCCTGCCTTAACTCTTCTGGAAGGTTGGCCCGTTTGAATCGCCAACTGACCAGGGACGGCTCTTTTTCGCCATAATCATTACTTCCTTCATATTGGATGGCGCCCCAGTAAGGTTGTCCTTCCTGGAACGCCTTTTCACTGCTGTAAAATTGTAAGGTCTCTTTCGCGTCCCTTTGGTGTAAATAAGCGCCGGCCACTTCTGTCGATAATCGGATGTGCCGGAAAATAGGCGTGATGGCAAAGGAATAGGATTCGACTGGAAAATTCATTTGATTTCCTCCTTCTTCAATTCAATTTTTCATGGCATAGGCCAATCTATCGGGCCCCTACCATCCGTTCGGGAATCGATATCTCTTCATCCACTACAAATCCGGCTTGATAGGTGAGTAACTTCAACTTTTCCTCCGGATCATGATAGACAAAATAACTCCCCGGGTTGTCTGTATACCCGGTTTCTACTTTATTCAAAAGGGTCATCCCGTTCTCTTCAAAATTACTTTCCAAATAAGACGCTTTAAAAGCCTCCTGATTCGGTTGGGAATAAATCGTATGGATGTTTTTCAACGATTTCATGGATGGTTCGTAATAAAGAAAACTTCCAATGACGCGTCCTGACTGTTTTAAAAAAGGTTGTAAGATAGAAACAGGCGGTTCCCTATACAACAAGGAAAATTGGGTGAATGACACACTGTCGATGAAGAAATCAATTGACCCGTGCGCCAGCGGCAAGCATAGATCGCTGTTGACCATATACAAGACATTCAACCCTAGATCGAGCAGTTCAATCTTCTGTTTCAGAATTTTCATATCCTCAAAGGAATGCCCTGTGAAGATATAATGGCAAGTGGGCGAAAGCGTTGCCAAGTACTTTGGCAGCAACATGGAAACTTCAATATTGGTTTCAATCAAGACCTTGTTGTCCAGTTCATGCCTTTTCAATTCATTCAACATCCACAACTTACCCTTCTCCAGCAGGCTGATGAATTCGGGATTCCACTTTGTGACATCGATATTGTAGATCGAATAGTTGCTAGGGGAAGACCGCAGCTGATCCGTTACTAAAATCCCCTCCTCAATTCGGGCTTCATAGCTGCATCCACACTGCAAAACTCCTTCGTAAATAAAGCTCCCTTGCATAGTCACGCCATTCAAGTTCAATTGCTGTTGACAATGGGGACAACTGAAATAAGGTACGAAATATAGCGGGACCCCTGACGGCGGATCATTAGAAAGCAGGGACGGAGTAGATTCGATTTTGGATTCAATGGAACGGATCACAGTTGCAATCTGTTGTTTCTCCTTCCTCAACTCCTCCTTTTTCTGAACGAGCAAGTCCGTGAAATAACTGGAGTCTCCCGTATGGGGGCTATTCGTCAAACGACGTAGTGATAGGATGGCGTGAATTTCCTTTAAGGAAAAGCGGAACCCTTTCAACATATTGATCAATGCCATATCTTCCAGGCAGTTCTGGTTCATCCGGTATTGCTTATTTTCTCTGTCGGGAATTAACAGCCCCAACTCGATATAATAGCGTACCGTATCCACTGTTACGTTAAATTGTTTCGCAAATCCACCAATTTTCAACGACTCGACCTCCTATTAATACCTCTGGAAAAGTGGAGGGGACTCCATCTTTTAGTATAAACGGTATGAAAAAATGGGATTGACCCCATGTAAACTCCATTCAATAGACTGATTATACGGAAAAGTATTGAAGGATTCAATTTACGATTAAGTTGTTGGAAGGAGTACAATGTCATGAGCAGAGTATCGGATACACTAAAGCAAGAAGTGATTGCCTGGAGGAGACATCTCCATGAATATCCCGAACTTTCATTTCAGGAATATGAGACATCGGAATTTGTCTATCAACAATTACGGCGGATGTCCGGCTTGGAAGTGACGAGACCTACAAAAACAAGTGTGTTAGCCGTTTTGATAGGGAAAGGGCAGGCTTTGGAAAAGCCCTTGACTATCGCGTTCCGGGCTGATATGGATGCGCTTCCAATCCAAGAGGAAACCGACATCCCTTTTGCATCGAAAAATTCTGGAATAATGCATGCATGTGGGCACGATGCCCATACGGCCATGTTACTCGGAGCGGCGAAAGCGCTTTCGGAAAGGGCGGACGAGATTTGCGGGGAAATCCGATTCATCTTTCAACATGCAGAAGAATCACCGCCGGGGGGAGCTATTGAGCTAGTGGAAAAAGGGGTCGTGGAGAGTGTCGATTATGCGTTTGCCCTTCACGTGACGCCTTACGAGCAAGCGGGCACCATTTGTATAAGAGAAGGTGTGCTATGTGCTTCTAACGATGACTTTGAAATCAAAGTCATCGGGCACGGCGGACACGCTTCCACCCCTGAACGGACCATTGACCCGCTCATGGTCGGAGTGGAAATCGCGAGCAATCTCCAGCACATCGTTTCGCGAAAGCTGCCGGCACTACATGCGCCAGTCGTTTCTGTAACCAAATTCAATGGGGGAAGCGCCTTGAATATCATCCCGGATACAGTCGAATTGGGCGGCACCATCCGTGCGCTGGATGCAGATATTCGAACAAAGGCTAAAAACTATGTCAATCAAATCGTTAAAGGAATTACGGAAGCGCACGGAGCCAGCTATGAAACGACTTGGCATGAGGGCTATGCCAGTGTTGTGAATAGCGTTGATGCCGTCGCCATATCGAGAGAAGTGGCTGAAAGTATTTTTGGAAAGGACCATGTCATCCAAGTGGAGGAGCCGTTATTTGGCGGAGAGGATTTTTCGGCCATTTCCCAACAGGTACCGGCTTCCTTACAGTTCATCGGGGTGCATAACCCTGAATTCGGAGAAGCATTCCCATTGCACCATCCAAAGTTTAAAATCGAAGAGGACGCTCTGCAGTACGGCGTTGATTATTTTGTCGGCATTGCCAAAAAACTATGTTTCCAATAAAAATAAAATGACAATAAGGGGGATTGATTCGTATGTTGAAAGATCCTGTAATTGCTACTATGATTATCCTGATACTCGTTGTGGCAGGTGAAGTGATTTCCATTAAAACAAAGGCGCGTATACCGATGTTGGCGGTCGCCTTATTCGGTTACCTTGTTCTGATTTGGGTCGGTGTGTTCCCGGAAGACCTGATGAGCAATTCCACTCTTGCCACACTAGGTGGTTTGATGTTCGCTCCCTTGATTGTACATATGGGGACTTTGATTCCTTTTAAGATCATCAAGCAGCAATACAAATCTGTCATTATCGCGTTAATTGGTGTCAGCATATCAACCATAACCATCCTTCTTGTCGTTACTCCGATTTTCAGTTATCCGATAGCCGCATCCGGGACAGGAACAATCAGCGGAGGGGTAATCGCATTCTTGATCACTTCGGATAAGTTACGCGAACTTGGCATGGCCTCCATTGTGACGATCCCTGCTGTCATTCTAGGTTTGCAGACATTGGTAGGTTTACCGCTCGCGACGTTTTTCCTCCGTCGCTATGCAAAAAAGCTTGTGGAGAATCCGGAATACGTCCAGCAGATGGCTGTGTCTCATTCTTCCATATTGGAACATGCTGCAACGACAGAGTCTGGGAACAAACAAAAACGGAATTGGCTTCCGGAGCGCTATGCCACTCAGCCGATTTTGCTATTCCAATTGTTTATCGGGGGATCCCTGGCTGTGTTGTTAAACCATTTAACAGGTATCAACTACGCTCTCTGGGCACTCATTATCGGTTTAGTAGGGACGGGTGTCGGGTTTTATCGGGAAAACATGCTAGAAAAATCGAATTCGTTCGGAATCGTCATGCTCGCCATCGTATTTGCGGTTATCGCTTCCATGAATGGGGTAACGTTTGAGATGTTGGTGGAGTACTTCCCTGCCGTCTTGACAATCCTTGCGATTGGTGCGGTCGGTATCATATTGGGCGGGTTGATCGGCTCAAAGCTTGTAAAGTGGGATATAAATAAAGGTATTCCTGTCGCATTGACAGCCATGTTCGGTTTTCCGGGAGATTACATCATCTGTGAAGAAGTGAGTAGAAGTATTGGACGAACAAAGGAGGAAGAAGAATATATTTTCAATGAAATCCTGTCGCCTATGCTCGTCGGAGGTTTTACCACAGTGACGACCGCTTCCATTTTTATCGCCGGGATTGTCATGAGTACATTGTAGGCGTGTTTGCTACAGACGTTATTGATCTTAAGTAGGTAGGTGTATGTATTGAATAAAAAAGCATTCGGGCTCGCCCTGTTTTCCGTCATCGTATGGGGATCAGCCTTCGCAGCGATCCGGGCAAGTTTGCTGGGCGGCTATTCCCCCGGTCATCTGGTGCTTTTCCGTTTTTTAATCGCATCCAGTATATTTATCATCTATGCGTTATGGCCAGGCACTTCATTTCGACTTCCTCGGAAAGAAGATATTGGGAAGATTCTCCTCTTGGGATGGATTGGGATCAGTGTCTATCAACTTGGGATCACGTTTGGGGAAGAGACCGTTTCAGCGAGCACGGCAGGGATGATGATTGCCTCGGCTCCCATTTTCACGGCGCTCATCGCGATTTTTGCCTTGAAGGAACGTCTCAGTGCATTTGGATGGGTGGGGTTGCTTGTCGGCATGCTGGGCACTTTCTTAATTATGCTCGGTTCTGGTGAAATGTCGTTTGCCGGCTCAAAAGGCATCGTGTATATTTTGATTGCCGTATTGGCTACGTCAGCCTTTTTTGTGTACCAGAAGCCGCTCTTTCAACGATATCGGCCGATTGAATTGACCGCTTATTTCACATGGGCCGGGACACTACCCTTTTTCATCTTTTTCCCGGGTCTTGTAGAGGGAATCCAAGCCGCCTCGTTTGAAGCGAACATGTCGGCCATCTACGTCGGCATCTTCCCGGCTGCCATCGCCTATGTGGCATGGGCGACAGCCCTGTCATTAAGTGATGCGGGCGTTGTGACAAGCGTCATGTACGTTGAGCCGGTATTTGCCATCATTGTGGCCTCGCTCTGGCTGCATGAAGTTCCCGGCATTCTTTCGTTAATCGGAGCCACTATCGCCATCGGCAGTGTGGTTATCGTGAATTGGGTCGGGAAAAAAGAGCCGCCCGTCTTACATGGGCCGGCGGAAAATTAGTACGCACAGACATGCTTCTTATAGGGGAGCATGTCTTTTTGTTGCTGTTGTTGTCCGGGAAAAGCAAACACCTCAGCTTGGGGAAGGCTGAGGTGTTTGCTTGGTAGATGATGGTGTGACTTCGTTCCTTTAAACACGTATTACAGCGATGCTACAAATTGCTTTCCCTTCGGCAGGGCCAACTCATTCGTCCAGTAGCTATTGGCTTCTATCGAACTAAGGCAGTTTCCAACGAATAGGGATAGTATTCCAACCAATTTCTGAAGAAGTACAACGAACCAGGAGAGCAGTCCAACTATTACGGGATGATGTCCAACGACTCGGAGGAACTTTTACATTCCTACCCCATTCCCTTCCAAGCTCCTACTAAATCATTGAGAAGCTAGATTAATCTAGCAGGCAGTAGGGTAAAACAAGGAATAAAACAATAAGCGGGGTGGGGAGCGTTGAATTGGTTTGAGAGTATTTCGATGACGTCGGCATTGTTGGTGATTTTCCTGATCATCTTGCCGATATTGACGGCTGTTTTTCTATATTTCTATGATCGGATGCAGAAACAGCATGCCATCTTGCGGAATTATCCTATTTTAGGGCGAGTCCGCTATATTTTTGAGAAGACGGGTCCGGAGTTGCGTCAGTATTTATTTGATGATGATAATGATGGCAAGCCATTCAATCGCGAGGAGTATTTGCGGATGGTATTACCCGGCAAGTATTTGAACAGCATTATCGGGTTCGGCTCGAAGCGGGATTTTCAGGAATCAGGCTACTATATTCGGAATGCGATGTTTACGAAGCAAAATGAGGAGATGCGGGTCGATAATGCCGATTTGGTGAATACGAAGCGGTACATTATGGATGAGGATAATTTATTTTCCCGCCGTGAACATTTGGAGGATGTTCCGACATTGCCTTGGCTCCTTCCGGAGGAAGATGCGGTGGTGATCGGTCCGGATTGCGAGCATCCTTTCCGGGTTCGCGGACTGCTTGGGCAATCGGCGATGAGTTATGGGGCGCTTGGTGACCATGCGATTACTGCTCTGTCGAAGGGAATTGGGTTGACGCCTGGCTCGTGGATGAACACGGGGGAGGGCGGCTTGTCACCTTATCATTTGGAGGGAGGTGCGGACCTCATTGCCCAGATCGGCTCGGGTTTATTCGGATATCGGACGGAAGAAGGAGAATTCAGTGTGGAACGGCTCCTTGAAAAAGCCGCACTTCCGCAGGTGAAAGCCTTTGAATTGAAGCTTGCGCAAGGTGCAAAAATGCGCGGGGGGCACGTGGAAGGAGAGAAGGTGACGCCAGAGATTGCGGCGATTCGGAATGTCGTGCCGTATACGACTATCAATAGCCCGAACCGGTTTCATCAGTTCGATGATTATCCGTCACTTTTCGACTTTATCGATGAAATCCGCGGGCATGCGGGTAAGCCGGTTGGAATTAAAATCGTGGTCGGCGGCAAGGAGGATGCGGAGGAATTGGCTTCTTACATGCAGCAGACGGGGAAAGGCCCGGACTTCATTTCGCTGGACGGGGCGGAAGGCGGTTCGGGCGCGACGTATCAAGATTTGGCCGATAGCGTCGGACTACCGCTTCATTCATCTCTTGTTTTACTGGATGATGCCCTTCGGAAGTATGGTGTGCGGGAACGCGTGAAAATTATTTCGTCCGGCAAAATCACGACTCCCGACAAGGCCGCAATTGCGCTTGCCATAGGGGCGGATTTGGTGCAAAGTGCCCGGAGTTTCATGATATCTGTCGGCTGCATCATGGCGCATCGTTGCCATACGAACGATTGCCCGGCCGGTGTTGCGACGACCGATAAGAAGCTGCAGGAGGGACTCGTCATCGATGAGAAAAAATATCGGGTCGCCAATTATATTTTGACGATGCGGGAAGGCTTATTCCGAATGGCATCGGCTGCCGGACTTGATTCTCCGACGAAGTTCGAACGCCATCATGTGATCTATAAAGATGAACGGGGCCGGGTTTTTCCGGTAGAATGAAAGTTTGAAGGCTGTTCCTCCGGGAGCAGCTTTTTTAATTAAAATTCTTCCGATCCCATCCGGTCTACTGAAAAGGTATAGTATACTATAAGAAAATTCAATACATAGAGGGAGAAGGACTGACTATGACAGTATTTAACCATGAAAAAACAATGCTGAAGAATATTCATGCGCCGGAGACGTATCCGGCCGCGTTTTCTGAATTGGAGGCAGCCGCCCGTGAACAACTGGAAGTCGGCCCTTACGGCTATATCCAATCTGGAGCGGGTGGAGAGCAGACGATGCGGGATAATATCACCTCGCTTGCGAAGTATTCCTATGTACCGCGATTCTTGAACGATGTATCACACGTCGAAACGTCGGTCACTTTGTATGGCCGTACCTATCCGTTTCCGCTGTTGCTCGCGCCGATCGGTGTGCAGAAAATGGTGCAAGAGGAAGGAGAGGTGGCGACAGCTAAAGCCGCGGCTGAGCTTGGACTGCCTTTCATTCAAAGCACGGTGTCGAGCTGTTCGATCGAAGACATTGCCTTGGTAACGGGATCGAGCCCGAAATGGTATCAACTGTATTGGTCGCAAAATGAAGACATTGCGTACAGCATGGTGAAGCGAGCTGAAAAAGCAGGGTATGAAGCGATCGTGTTGACGGTCGACACGATGATGATCGGCTGGCGGGAGCAGGATATCCGCAGCCGGTTTTCTCCGCTTGCCAATGGGTTTGGCCAAGGGAATTACGAATCGGATGAAGTCTTCATGAATTCACTTCCTTCGAACGATCAAAACGCGATTGTTCAAGGGATATTGGAAAATATCCTACATCCGTCATTGAGTTGGAAACAGGTGGCGGAATTGCGGAAGTGGACGAAGTTACCGATTTTATTGAAAGGGATTTTGCACCCTGAAGATGCCAAGCTGGCGATGGAACACGAGATCGATGGAATGATCGTCTCCAATCATGGCGGTCGGCAATTGGATGGCGCCATTGCCAGCATCGATGCTTTGCCGGAAGTCGTGAAAGTGGTCGATGGCAAAATCCCGGTTTTATTCGACAGTGGTATCCGTCGGGGTTCCGATATCGTCAAGGCGATGGCCTTGGGAGCAGATGCGGTGTTGGTCGGCCGACCTTATATTTACGGACTTGCCGTCGGCGGCCAGGCGGGCGTGGCTCACGTCCTAAACAACTTACTGGAGGAATTCCGGATTTCCATGGCTTTGTCTGGCGTGGCGGATGTAAAGGATTTAGGGAAATTAAAGATTGTCAAAAATGGCTGAGGAATGATTTGCGAAGACCTCCAAAATATTGCATAATAATATGTTAGGACAACTACTACAGGAGATGTGCAAAAAAATGACAATCAACATAAATACAGATACAAAAACACCTCAGCAAAATAAAAAAAAGGAAAATCACGGGCGGTTACTCGTAAAATGTCCGGATCAGCCCGGAATCGTTGCGGTGCTGTCCAAATTCCTATTCGACCATGAGTCGAATATTGTAGAATCAAGTCAATACTCGAGTGATCCGGAAGGCGGGACGTTTTTCATTCGCCTCGAATTTCATTGTGAAAATTTATCGGAGAAACGTGCGCAGATGGAGGCAGATTTTCAAGAGATTGCTGCTCATCATTCGATGGAATATCGTTTTGCTTACGGCAGTGAGCGGAAGCGGACCGCTATATTTGTGTCGAAAGAGCCTTATTGCTTGATGGAGTTATTATGGGAATGGCAAAACGGCGATTTGGAAACAGATATCGTCGTTGTGATCAGCAACCATGAAGACTCCCGAGACATGGTCGAAGCCCTAGGAATTCCGTTTTATTATATTCCGGCGAATAAGGATATTCGCAAACAAGTGGAAGAGGAACAAATCCGCCTGATGGAAGAGTACGACGTCGATCTACTCATTTTGGCCCGTTACATGCAGATTCTGACTCCGGAATTTGTAGAGCGTTTTCCGAATCAAATCATCAATATTCACCATTCCTTCTTGCCGGCATTCATCGGTGCCCGTCCATATGAGCGTGCATTCGCCCGCGGTGTCAAGCTGATTGGCGCGACTTCCCATTACGTCACCAATGATCTTGATGAAGGTCCGATCATCGAGCAGGACATTGAGCGAGTCGATCACCGGGATGATGTAGTCGAATTAAAGAAAATCGGTCGTCAAATTGAACGCCGTGTCCTCGCCAAAGCTGTAAAATGGCATTTGGAAGACCGTATACTTGTGGAGAATAATAAAACGATTGTGTTTCATTAAAATCAAAACTCAGCCTGTTTACGTAGGCTGAGTTTTTTATTTGTATTCATGTCAGGTAGTGAGCGCCTTACTACCATTCCCTCTATAAAAATAGTAAAGTGAAAATAACTTTATAATTTACTAGAAGGGATGGTTAGACGTGAAAAAAGGTAGACATCTTTTGCTTCTGACGTTGTTCATCGTGCTTGCCTCCTTGTTGATAAATAGTGAAACAGGATTTGCAAGAACCGCGGAGGTACCGAATGAATGGCTCGTCAAGTACAAGGAACCGACCCGATCATTGGCGGCGAGGGAGCAGCCGGAGACGGAGTCCGTTGAGAAGATTGCGCCGCAAGTGGAGTTGCTGACTTTTCCGGAGGAGATGAGCCCGGCTGATATCGAGCAGGAGCTGAAGAAAGATCCATTGATCGAGTATGTCGAGCCGAATATGGAAAGGCGTTTGATGATGGCTGTAAACGATCCCCATTACAGCAAACAATGGTGGATTCCTCATGTGAAAGCCGGCATCCTTTGGGATCAGGCGCTAAAGCAGAAACAGGATATTGTCGTGGCTGTGATCGACACGGGGGTGGATTTGACCCATGAGGATTTGAAGAGCCGCATTGCGCCGGGAGGATATAATTTTTATTCCAACACGACAAATGTAACGGATGAGAAAGGGCACGGCACGATGGTGGCAGGCGTCATCGCGGCCCAATTGAACAATCGGAAAGGAATTGCGGGAGCGGCCGGGCCTTACCAGGTCTCAATTCTACCGTTGAAAATTTTCAATCAGGACTCAGCCAGTTTGTCGGATTTAATCCGGGCGATTGACTATGCCGTTTCTCAAGATGTCGATATTATCAATTTGAGTTTGGGAGGCAATCAGTTTTCCCGATTGGAAAATGAAGCAATCCAGCGGGCGGTTGATGCGGGTATTACAGTGATTGCCGCGGCGGGGAATGACGCATTGGTAGGGAATCCGGTCATGTATCCGGCAGCGTATGATCATGTCATTTCGGTCGGCGCTATCAATTCATCGAATGTCAAAGCGAACTTTTCCACGTACAATCAACAGGTCGATCTCGTGGCACCGGGACAGCAGATCCTCTCCACTTTTCCGAACCAAACCTATCGTTATATGGATGGCACTTCGTTTGCAGCACCGATAGTATCAGGTACTGTCGCGATGATGAAAGGGTTATATCCAGACTTGTCCACCCATGAAATCGAACAATTATTGAGAAGGTCGGCCACCGACTTGGGCATGCCCGGCTTTGATACCTATTATGGTATGGGTGCCTTGGATATTAGCAAACTATATGCCCAATTGGAGGAATACGAAAAGTCCGTCATCCAATTCGGGTACGATTTCCCGGCCATGCAGGTCTATGATTCAAAAGTGTTCACCGTGACGTTCAATCAAACGCTTGCGGCTGATCAAGACTTTTCACGAAGTGTTACAATCAGCAGAAGGGCGGACGGGACCGAACCGATCACATCCTTCGCGGCCGTCGTCAATCCCGCCAACCCGAAGCAGTTATTGATCACCCCCGCAACGAAATGGGAGCCCGGTGCTCATTATTTGACCATCACGACAGATGTCCGCAATCAAAACGGACAACCGTTGAAGAAAGAAGTCCATATGAAGTTTGATGTAGGAAGCTATTAAATGAAACCACCTCCTGACAGTTTTTTGGTTAGGAGGTGGTTTTCGGTTCGTGGAATTGGTAGTTTGCCGGGATTCTACCAGGGAAAGGCGGAGTCCTCCCGTTGTTGGTCGCAATCCTCAGCAGTTTGGTCGTAGTTCTCTGGCAATTTGTCGTAATACCTCTCCATGAGCGGGATTTTATCAGGGAAGGGAGTAATCCTCCCGCCAGTTGCCTGACTCCCCCTCTAATCTAAAACTATTGAACTCTAAAAAATCTGAAATCCCCTTGCCCTTTACGTTAACGTCAATGCTATACTGCTAGTAAAAGTGAGCGGGGTGGTGGAGCTGAGGTCGATTACTGAAGTGGCGAGTCAATTTGGCGTGTCTACGCGGACCATCCGTTATTACGAGGAGGTCGGGTTGTTATCTCCCGAACGGTCGGAAGGGAATCAGCGTTTGTATTCGAACCGGGAACTGGCGAAGTTGAAGTTGATTTTCCGTGGGAAGAAGTATGGCTTTTCATTGGAAGAAATCAAAGAAATGGTGTTGCTGTTCGATCGGGACCGGACGGGGCGAAAGCAGCTGGAACGGACTATTGAATATGGGGATCAAAAAATCCGCGATATCGAGGAAAAGATTGAAGAACTCTATGAAATAAAGCTAGAGCTGGTACAACTGCGAAGTGAGTTCACTGAAAAGTTAAACAAATTAAAAGGAGGACTTGAGAGATGAACAGTTCACAATTATTAGAGCGAAATGCAAGAAAATATCCGAATGCAGAAGCGGTTGTTTGCATGGGAAATCGCATTTCGTATGCGGAATTGAATCGCCACGTGAATCAATTCGGCCATGCTTTGCGTCAGGAAGGCGTTCAAGCCGGAGATAAAGTCATCCTCTTCATGCCGAACGTTCCGGAATTCGTCATTGCCTATTTTGCAGTCCAACGAATCGGTGCCATCGTAGTTCCCGTCAATGCCAAGCTGACGCAACCGGAAATTGAGTATATTGCTGAGCATTCGGATGCCACCGCACTCATTGCCCATGAGCTTTTATTTCCGGCAATCGAGAAAATGAAAGCGCTTTCCGTATTAATTAAGACAGGGGAAGCAGCCGGCAACTGGAAGAGTTTCGAAACTTTGCTTGCTGCAGGTGACGAGCAAGCCATCCCTTGTTCTTTGAAAGAAGGCGACGAGTCGACCATTTTATATACTTCCGGGACAACCGGGAAGCCGAAAGGGGTCCTGTTTAGCTATCGGAATATCTTGACCGTTGCTTCGATGATCGCAGTTGAAATGGAAGTGAAGCCGGAAAGCCGGATCTTGCTCATGATGCCGCTCAGCCATTCGGCCCCGCTCCATTTATTTCTCATGGCAGGTGTCATGGTTGGTTCGACGCTTGTCCTGACACCGACATTCACTCCTGATCTTTTTATTGATTCAATAGAACAAGAGAAGACGACCCACTTTTTCGGAGCGCCGGTTGCCTATTTGGTGACGGCTAACCATCCAAGGTTGAAAGAAGCCGATCTTTCTTCCTTGAAATGGTGGGTTTACGGCGGAGCTCCGTTGTCCGCTCCAGAAGTGAAGCATCTGCAGGGAGCATTTCGCACGGACAATCTCGTTTGCGTATACGGAATGACGGAAGCGGGGCCGAGCGGGTCGTTGCTGTTGGCGGAAGAACATGAGACAAAGGCGGGCAGTGTCGGCCGACGGGCTCCTCTCCATACGGAACTTCGTATTGTCAATGAACAAGGGGAAGACGTGGGCGTTGATGAGATTGGTGAAGTGGTGCTGCGCGGGGAAGGCAATATGCTCGGCTACTATAAAAATGAGGAAGCGACCCGGGAAGCGTTTTTGGGTGAATGGCTCAGGACGGGGGATTTGGCCAAGTTCGATGCCGATGGGTTTATTTGGATCGTTGACCGTAAAAAAGATGTCATTATAACGGGCGGGACGAATATTTATCCTAAAGAGATCGAGGAAACGATTTTGCAATTTGAAGGAATCCAAGAAGTGGCGGTGGTGGGCGTTCCGCATCTGGAGTGGGGCGAGACCGTCAAAGCGGTGTTCGCAGCGAATGCACCTATCGATACTGTTAAACTAAATGCTTTCTTGGAAGAGCGGTTGGCAAAGTTCAAAGTCCCTCGATTATTTGAACAAGTGGAAGCCTTGCCGCGCAATTCCTCGGGGAAAATATTAAAACAACCGTTACGTGAAGGAGTGACTGTATCGTGAAAGTGCTTCAGGAACAGAAGGAAACCGAGACGCTGAATTTTTTTAAGGAAGATGAAACGCTCCATAAAATTTTGGAAGAACGGTTGGATGGACCATTTCTCGAATACGCCAAAGCGCATTTGCAATCGTTCGGCGAACGGTGTGCCACGGTAATAGATGAACGGGCTAAACATACTGACCGGGAAGGGGAACCTCGCTTGCTCCGCTATGACCGATATGGCGAGGAAATTTCGGATGTTTGGGTCAATGAAGGGTATAGGCAGACAGTTCAGGAAACGTATGATACCGGCATTGTCGGCTATGTGCATAAGGAAATCCCGGGGCTTGGCGGGAAGGGGAATTACACGTATAGCTTTGCGCAGGGGTATTTGTTGTCGCACGCAGAACCAGGATTTTATTGCCCCGTCACGTTGACGATGGCGACGGCCTACTTATTGGACCATTACGCCGACGATCAGGTGAGATCATTATTCCTGCCCCATGTCTGTTCGACGGGGGAGGTCCCGTTGTATGAAGGGGCCACCTTTTTGACGGAACGCCAGGGTGGGTCAGATGTCGGTGCAAATATCGTAACAGCATTAAAAGAGGGCAACCGGTACCGCTTGTTTGGCGAGAAGTATTTTGCCTCCAACGCAGGGATGTGCGGCGTGGCAATGGTATTGGCACGGCTGGAAGGAGCACCTGCCGGTTCTAAAGGATTGACGCTGTTCGCGGTACCTTGGCGGAATGCGGATGGCCAGCTCAATAGTTTGCGAATCCGCCGGTTGAAAGACAAACTCGGAGTCCGTGCCGTGCCTTCGGGGGAAGTAGAGTTTGACGGGGCGCTCGCCTATGTCGTCGGCGATCCGTCGAAAGGGTTTTATTATATGATGGAAGCTTTAAACCTATCTAGGATTTGCAATGCAGTTGCTTCGGTCGGTATTATGCGTCGCGCTTATTTGGAATCAAAAGTGTATGCCTCCCGACGGAATGCGTTTGGCAAACGGCTGACCGAATTTCCAATGGTCCAGGACACACTCGGCAAGATGGCAGCGAAGCTCCATGTCGAAGTGGCGGCGGTTTTCGATTTGATTCAACTGTTTGAAAAAGTGACGGAGGGTAAAGCGTCCGGTCGGGAAATGGTGCTTAATCGGCTGTACATTGCCTTGATGAAAAAAGAGACGGCGGAGCAGGCCATCCATTTTGCGCATGAAGCGATTGAAATGCACGGAGGGAACGGCTATATCGAAGACTTTGTCACACCGCGACTGTTGCGGGATGCCCAAGTACTCACCGTCTGGGAAGGGACCGCCAATATTCTAGGATTGGAGCTCATCCGCTTAGTCAATAAATATGCGGCCCATCAATTGTTCATCGAGGAGATGGAACGGCGAATGGATCCGCTGCCGGATGACCAATGGAAACGGACGCTACAAATGAAATTGAGTGGGTTGGCAACGGATTTGGATGCCTTTGCGAAATTCGATGAAGCGCTGCAGACGTACGAAGCGAAGAAATTGAGCAAGCGGATGGCAGATGTGTATGAAAGCGTCGTTGCCTTGGAATGGTCCGCAAAACATGGCGGGAAATTCGCGAAATTGGCGGAAGTGTACATGGAGGAGACTTGGGCATTGCGCAAAATTGGGGATCCTATGAGGACGGTTGAATATTTTGAGGAAATTCATTGATCATAATGTATTTTGCCCCGCTATGGACGGGGCTTTTTTCTGTGTAGACATTTTCCGCATGGGGAGGTGTTTTTTTATTTGGATAAGTTTGTTACTAATAGGTTAGGAACTTTGTATTTGTTTGGTATAATTAAGTGAAAAAAGAAATAGGGGGAAAGGCTAGTGAAAAGTAGAAGACTAAACTATATTTGGATGTTCATATTAGCTATATCATTGCTATACATAAATCCGACTGCGACTTATGCAGACTCGATCACAGTGACTGTTGATGAGGTTAATGAAAGGTCGATAATGTCTACGAGCCAACCGATTGCTGCGTCGAAATCGTATGAGATGATACGGACGAGTTTGTTGGCGGGTGAAAGGGAGGGGAAATTTGACCCTGCTGAAATTACTTACAAAGAAGTTGGCAGTCTCATTCGCCAGGTCACAGAAGAGAATCCGGAAATTATGTACTACGATGGGGCTACACTTTGGTCTAGTGGCAAAATCGAATATAATTATAAAGTTCCAACTGATGTAGTACGTTCAAATCAACTTCGCTTGCAGTCAAAGGTTGATGATGTCTTAGCTTTGATTATCAAGACCGGGCAAACCGATTTCGACAAAGTCAAAGCCATTCATGATTATCTAGCTCTAACCATTGCTTATGACTATGATAACTTTTTGAATGATACTGTTCCAGCGGATTCCTATACAGCATATGGAGCATTGGTAAAGGGCATCGCCGTTTGTGATGGTTACACGAAAGCTTCCCAACTCCTTATGAATCGGCTAGGGATTGAAAATGAATATGTTTTCGGGTATGGAAATGGCGGAGCGCACTCTTGGAATCTAGTTTACTTAGATGGGGAACCTTATTTCATGGATATTACATGGGATGACCCAGTACCGAATACACCGAATTATGTAAGGTACAAATATTTCCTAGTCACTTCTGCTCAATTAAGTAAAGACCATTCTTGGGAAAAGGTGAAATGGCCTGTTGCGACGAGCACGAAGTATAGTTATTTTACTGATTTCGGGAAAACAATTGAAAGAGAAGACTATTATTTGTATCGTAGTCAATCCGACGGTCGAATATATAAAATAAATAAAAATGGCACGGGTAAGAAAAGAATTATAGAAGAGTCGGCTCCATTTTTTGATTTGCACCAGGATTGGATTTATTTCAGCAACTATTCGCATAGTGGATATCTATTTAAGATAAAAATAGACGGTTCAGGGCTTGAGCAATTAAACGAAGTCCACACAACGGATATTGTAGTTAAAGGGGATATCCTGCAATTTTATAATAATAAAACAGGGCATATTGAGACTATTAAGCTGGAAAGCGGAGGCAATGCCGAGGAGCCCTCGATTGTTCTAAAGGGAGATCCTGTAAAGGCCAATAAAATGTGGACAGTCACGTTCAATCAGGAGTTTGATTTTGCTTCTGTTACGGGTCAGACCGTTACTGTGAAAAATGATAAAGGTTCGGAAGTTCCTGTCACTTTTGGCAAAGACGCAACTGGAACCAAGCTATTGGTCTTTGCACCAAGCCAAGGGTATGAGAAAAATGTCAACTATACTTTGACGGTTGAAAATGTGAAGTCCTTCAAACAGCAAGTGCTGAAAGAGAAAGCGGTTAAGCAGTTCCATGTAAAATGAGTACGTGCACACCCTTCAACATGAAAGGGTGTGCTTTTTCTACGGAAAAATCAATCCGGCTAAATGTAAGCGTTAGACCACGGTCCCCTGGATTCCGCTTGAGTACTGTAGAATTCCCCCTAATCACTGGAGAATTACGACCAACTACGTCAGAATTCCGCCCATAGTCAAGAGAATTCCACCCAGTGGTAAGGATTATGCTCAATCGCGTCAGAACTCCGCTTATCAGCCAGATGCCCCCCACCCCATCAAATCCCTATTCGGCTTGCCATCTTTCTATGATAAACTACTAACAATGGACCAAGAGAATGGAGAGCACAACTTTGAGAGGGTTACGGAATTTACCGATTCGATGGAAGATTACGGGGTTGGCGTTCGGCATTACGTTATTCACTTTGATCATTACAGGGATTATTTACCTTGGCTATATGATGGATATGAAAAAGCAGGAGTTGTCGCATCGGGCGATGATTACGGCGCAATTGGTGGCGCAGATGCAGACGGTGCAGCGGGAAGTGACGGCGGAGAACGCGTCCGAAATATTGCAGCCGCTTGCTGAGAACATCCGGGTGCTGAACGATGTCGACTATGTCGTCATTCTCAATATGGATCGCATCCGTTTGACCCACCCGATTCCGCAACGGCTGCATACGCCGTTTGACGGAGGGGATGAGGACCCGGCCTTCGCTGAGCATATTTATCTGTCGAAAGCCCGGGCCGACAATGCGCATACGGTCCGTGCCTTTGTGCCGATCGTCGATGAAAAACGGAATCAGGTCGGGGTAGTGGTTGTCGGGAATATTTTGCCTACGTTCAAGGCGTTGATAAGTGAAGTAGGCAATCCGGCTCTCGTTATTTTCCTGATCACCTCGGTTTTCGGCATCTGGGGATCGTGGTTGCTCGCCAGTCATATTAAGAAGCAGACGTTTCAGATGGAGCCGGATGAATTGGCACGGGTGCTCGTCGAACGGACCGCTACCTTCAACGCGATGCATGAAGGGGTCGTGGCGATTGATGACCAACGGAGGGTGACGGTCATCAACGAAGTGGCCAAAAAGTTTTTGAACGTGGAAGGCGATATTATTGGAACGAAAATCGAAGACGCCATTCCTGACACGCGTTTGCCGGAAATTCTGGAATTGGGCAAACCGCTGTACCAACGGGAGTTTTTCATTCAAGGCAAACCGATCTTGAGCAATCGGATCCCGATTAAGGTGGGGGATAAAACAATCGGGGCATTGGCCGTTTTCCAGGATAAGTCCGAAGTGACCCGGTTGGCCAAAGAGTTGACAGGTGTTCAAGTATTCGTCGATACGCTGCGTGTTCAAAATCATGAATATTCGAACAAGATCCATACAATCGCGGGGCTCATCCAAATGGATCAAGGGCAAAAAGCGCTCGATTATATTTTCCAACTGACCGATGAACAACAATCGTTGGCCGATGTGTTTTCGAACCAGATCCATGACGACAGCATCCAAGGGTTGATTCTTGGAAAGGTGAGCCGGGGGCGGGAACTTGGAATTACCACCAACCTGCATCCGGAAACGTATTTCATGAATTATCCGGAAGGCGTTACGGTGCATGACTTGGTCGTCATCTTGGGGAATTTGGTGGACAACAGTTTCGAGGCGCTGACCCAATCGGCGAATGAGACGAAAGAAGTGACGATCCTGATTCGGGAAACCGAGGATGAGTTGCTCGTACGCGTCGAGGATACGGGAGACGGGATTCCGTATTCCTTGCATGACAGCTTATTCACGAGAGGTTTTTCAACGAAGGAGAATGAGGGCAGGGGCATCGGCCTGTTCCTCATCAACTCCATTGTGGAACGGGTCGAGGGGGATATTTATATTGATGACGCCAAGCCATCCGGAGCAATCATTTCCATTTGTTTGCCGATGCGGCAGGAGTTTCGGATGGAGATGGAAAAGCCGGCGGAAGGATGGGGAGACCAATGAGGGGAATCATTGTCATATGTTCATTTATTGCCGTGGGGATTGTAACAGCTGTGTATATCGCATTCGGGTTGAATGAACGGCCCGCCTTCGAAGCGAAGGACAATGAAGTCGAAGGTTTGAATGAAAAATACGTCATCCGGTTCAGTCATGTCGTCGCGAAAAACACACCGAAAGACCAGGCAGCCACTTATTTTGCCCAGCTCGTCAAGGAAAAGACGGACGGCTGGGTGGAAGTCCAAGTGACACCGAACGGGGCGCTCTATAAAGCACAAGAAGAATTTGAAGCGTTACGGAAGAATGAAATCCAAATGATCGCACCGGCGTTTGCGGAAGTGACCGTCCATGACCCGAAATGGCTAGTAATGGATTTGCCGTTTTTATTCGAGAACGACAAGGAAGTGGCACAAGCATTCGAAGGGGAGATGGGGCGGCTCTTGTTCGACAGCATCGAGCGGCAGGGATATAAAGCGATTGCATTTTGGGACAATGGTTTTAAGCAAATCACGAATAATATCAAACCGATCATCTATCCGATAGACTTGGAAGGCATGAAAATCCGGATCATGCCGAGCGAAGTATTGAAAAACACGTATGAGCTGTTCGGCGCCACGCCGACCGTCCATCCTTTCAATGAAGTGTATTCCGTGTTGAATGACGGAACGGTGGATGGGACGGAAAATACATTGTCCAATATTTACTCCAAAGGATTTCATAGAAAACAAAAGTATATGACTATCAGCAATCACAATTATTTGGGCTACGTCGTCTTGGTTAATCCGCAATTCTGGGAATCATTGCCCATGAACTACCAAGCGAGCATACAAGAGGCAATGGAAGAAGCGACGGACTGGCTCCGCAACAATGCCCAGACGCTGAATGACGAAATGTTATCGAAAATTGAATCCAGCAATTATTTAGAGGTCCACTATCAAACCGAAGGCGAAAAAGATGTGTGGCGGGACGCCATGCACCCGATATATCGTGAATACAGGCCTTTGATTGGCGAAGCATTGATGGCGGAAGTGGAGAAAATCCAGGCGGGACATTGATGGGGGTGGGATCGGGTGTTGTGAGGTTCGGTAGGAATGTTGTGAAGTTTGGCGGGAATGTTGTGAGGTTCGGGGAAAATATTGTGAGGACTGCCAATCACGTTTCCGGAAAAGGGTGCCAGATTCCGACACGATTTGCGGTTAATGAAACCTGGAATCCTATGAAAAAAAGAGGTCCTCCTTATTCAAGCGAGGTCCTCTTTTTCATTCAAAACTCTATGCCTTTCACCGCGTCAACGCCGTCTTCGTAATAGTGTTTTTCCGGTTCGATGACGGAGACAAGATCGGCGAGTTCCCGGATTTCCGGCAAGGCACTGCGCCCGGTGATGACGAGGTGGACGTGTTCGGGTTTGTTGCGGATCATATCGAGGACTTCCTCTTTTGGGAGGACGTCGTCGATTGGGAATTTGTCGATGGCGAGTGCATTATTCAGTTCATCCAAAATGACGACGTCGTATTCGCCGCTCATGACAGCGTCCCGTGCAATGGGCCAAGCTTTTTTCAAGGCTTCGCGATGTTCTTCAGGGGTTTTGGTCCAAGTAAAGCCGATGCCGAGCTGGACAATTTCAACGCCAAGTTTTTTGAAGGCGATTTGCTCGCCGTAGGATCGCTGGGGAGATTTGATGAATTGATATATTTGTACTTTCATCCCACGTCCCGTGCTGCGCAGGGCCAGTCCCAAGGCTGCGGTCGTTTTCCCTTTGCCGTCCCCTGTGAATACGAGGGTCAGACCTTTTTTATTTTTTTTCATCGGCAACCTCCATCTTCGTGTTTTGATAAACCTTACAAGTGTCAATCCATGTTTCCACCATTTCCAAGCATGTTGCAAAATGGAATTGGGGGAATCCGGCGACTAGGTTCTCCGTTGCCACCCCGTCCGCTTTCATCCCGCGCATGCCTTTCGTTTCATAGGCGTGCTTTATCGGAAAGTTCGGTTCGAAGGTGGAGTAGTGGAACTCATGTCCTTTCGCTTCCCGGTTTGAAGGAAGGAGGAAGTTATCCGCACATCCTTTGATTTCCCGGTAGCCGATCGCTTTTAAAGACGTGTGCATCGTCACATTTCCGGGAATTACGCCGGCCATTTCCGCTACATTTCCGTCCGTCATCGTGATCGATTCCGTCAAATAGCTGAAGCCGCCGCCTTCCGCAAAGGTTGGCATACCGTCCGCAATTACGTCTAAGATCGATTGTTTCGTTTGCTCACTATTGCTGACTGCCGGAACGAATTCTGCCGGAAGGCTGCCGCCTATATAAAGACCGTCGCAATCATGAGGCACGGGTTCATTCGCCAAGGGGGAGAACGAAATGAGTTCCGCTCCGTACGATTCAAGAAGTTCAAAGTTCTCTTTATAATAGGAATTAAAAGCGGCATCCTTCGCCACGGCAATTCGCACGAGTGGATCTCGAACACGTGTGAAAATCGAATCCGCTTCCGGGAACGAAAGGGGCTCTACTGCAGAAATTTCAAGCAGTTTATCCAAATCCACCGTTTGGGACACAAGCTCACCCAGCTGATCAAAAAACGGATCCAACTCGCCCCGTTCAATGGAAGGGATCAACCCGAGGCTGCGCTCTGGAATTTCAATCCCGTTTTCTCGCTTCAGATACCCGACGACCGGAACGCCACATTCCTGCTCGATCGCGGTTTTCACAATATTAAAATGACCTTCGCTGCCAACTCGGTTCGCAATGACGCCGACTATGTTCGGTTCGGAGGATAGCGTCTGGAACCCTTTCACAATGGCCGCCGCGCTTCTTGCCATGCTCGCACAATTGACGACGAGCAAGACTGGGCTTTTCGTGATGACACTGATGTCAGCAGTGCTGCCGACATCGGTCTTCGGATCTTTGCCATCGAAAAACCCCATGACGCCTTCCATGATGGAAATATCGGCATCCCGGCTCGCGTGAGTGAAAATATCCAACACTGTATCTCGTCCGAGCATCCAACTGTCCAAATTGCGGGAAACCCGTTTCGTCACCGCCGTATGATAGGATGGGTCGATATAGTCCGGACCACACTTGAACCCTTGGACCGTCAGCCCTTTTCTCATCAAAGCCGCCATCAAGCCGATGGTCACGGTTGTTTTTCCCACGCCACTCCCTGTTCCTGCAATGACTAATCTGCGATTGCTCAATCAAAACACCGCCCTTTTCTGTACAATGTATGGTTTTCTGAACTTTTGCTGCAGGGCGTCCGTTAAAACAGATTCCACGAGTTTTCCAATTTGTTCACGTGAAATGGATACTTGTCCCTCTGCATCCTGATTCGTGGCGATGGAAACGCAGTCGAATCGGTTCATTCCCAATCGGATGTCCGCTTTCTGATAGGCGGCCATTTTCGCCTCCGTCGCAGCCATGTAGAAGTCGAATACGGTCCGATCGTCTAACGGGGCATCGATGAACAAAAGGACGTGGACGGTATTGCCGAACATCAACAGAAGGGCGATATCCACTCCATCGACTTGCCGCTCAACAAGCAGCGTATTGGCCAAATTACCCGGACAGCCGATCCCGAGTGCTAGGCCGACAGGGATACCGCGCATTTCCATCCATTCTTTCATATGGTCTGGGCGGTGTTCTGCTGCTGGCAAATTGATGAGAAAGAATTGCTGAAGCCATTGGATACCGTTCCCAATCGTCGCATTCGAAAATGTCCGCAACGGCTTGTTGAAAATGATTCCTACACTATCTTCATTGCAATCAACGGAGTAACTTTTAAAAAAGCTTGTGCTGTCCACCACACTCTCCACGGAAGGGGTCATAAGCAATTGGGGTCTTGCCACAATTGGATGTGCTTGCGTTTTAACGTCCACTTCATAGACCTTTCTCAACTGCTCTTCCTTGCGCAAAGTATTGACGTCTCCCACTTCGAGGAAGGATCCTTTATGAAGGAGAGCGACTCTGTCCGCGTAGAGGGAGGCCACGTTCAAATCATGCAAAATCGCAAAAATTGTCAATTGCTTTGTCCGTTGCCATTCTTTCAGCATGTTCAAAATCTGGAACGTGTGCTTGATATCCAAATGATTCGTCGGTTCATCCAGCAACAGGATTTCCGGTTCTTGAGCCAATGCTTTTGCTAATAAAACCCGCTGCTTCTCCCCGCCGCTCAATGTCCGGAACTGTGAATTGCGGAACTGCTCAATTCGTGTCACGTTCATGACATGATCAATGACTTTTCGATCTTTTGCGGATATGCTCTTAATAAAGCCGGTTTGGTGCGGGTAACGGCCGAGACTTACTATTTCCTCTACGGTGAAATCGAATGTCACTTTGCTTTCTTGAGAAAGGACGGCCACCTTCCGCGCTTTCTCGAGCTTCGACATCTTCTCCATCGGTTTACCATCGATTGCGATCGACCCTGACACGATAGGAAGTTGTCCGGTAATTAATTTGAAAAGGGTGGTTTTCCCGCTGCCATTCGGTCCGAGCAGTGCGAAAAACTCACCTTTCTGGATTTCAAATTGAAGATCGTGGATAATCGGTTTTTTTCCGTAACCGCCTGCTAGCTGTTTGACTGTGATCATCGGCTTTCCCCTCTTCCCATTCGATCTCGAATTAAAAGTAAAGCAAATACTGGAGCACCAATCAAGGCAGTGATGACGCCAATCGGCAGTTCTTGCGGAGCAATGATCGTCCTCGCGAGCAAATCTGCGAACACGAGGAAGGAGCCGCCCAGCAATATGGACAGAGGCAAGACATTTCGGTGATTTGGCCCGGTCATGAGTCGCACCAGATGGGGAACGACCAACCCGACAAAACCAATTGAACCGGACACGGCAACTGCCGAACCCGTCAGTAAGGAAGCGCCGATCAAAATGAGGATTTTACCTCTTTTCACATTGACTCCGATATGATCGGCTGCTTCTTCGCCGAGTGCGAGGGCATTCAGCTCCCTATAATGGGCGAGCAAGATAATGGAGCCGATGACAAGGAAGGGGATGATCAGCTGGACGTGGCTCCACCCGCGCATCGCGACACTTCCATATAACCAATACATGATTTGTGTCATCGCATCGCGGTCTCCAAGAGAGATCATCAACGACGTCAGTGCTCCGACGAAGGCTCCGACAATGATACCGGCGAGAATGATCGTCTCAATGGCGAGACTCCTGCTGCTCAATCTGACGATTCCAAAGACGACGAATAAGGTGAGGAATCCGCTTATAATGGCCACGATCGGCAATGTGTAACTACCTAATCCCCAAATCGTATATTGGAAAAATAAAACCGTTACGGCCCCGAGCGCTGCCCCGGATGAAACCCCGATCGTGTATGGATCGGCCAACGGATTGCGAAGAAGCCCTTGGAAGGCGGCGCCTGCGAGCGACAGGGAAGCCCCGACAAGAAAGGCCAATAATACGCGCGGGACCCGGATATTCCAGATGATCAGTTCTTCATTTTTCGGGACATCCGTAAGCCAGCCGAGACCAAATGATTTATCCGCCACGATATGGAGGATCGTGGGAATCGGGAATTTCACACTGCTGACGAATAGGCCAAGAAGGGTTGCACAAAGTACAACCCCAATACTTGCCATATAAAGCCAACCGATTTTACTCCCCAAAAACTTCCGGATAAATGAGTTTTGCAAGTTGCTCGACTCCTTCAATCAGGCGTGGGCCTGGACGGGTAACCGTGTCGCTGTCGACATCGAAAACTTGTTCGTTTTTAATGGCATTGACTTCTGCCCAACCTTCGCGCGCCAAGACGCCTTCGGCAGGATTATCCACATAATAGCCGTATGTAGTGATAATGACATCCGGGTTCAGTTGGACGATTTCCTCTTCCGACAATTTCACCCATCCATCTTGATCTTCAGCGGCATTCGTAGCATTGATTGTTTCCAGCATTTCGTGCATGAAAGTGTTTTTACCGGTTGTGAAGATGTCCGGCGCTGGTGAAACTTCCACCCATACTTTCTTTTTGTCCGTAATTTCTTTTGCTTTCTCTTCAACGGCAGCACGACGGTCTTTCATATCTTGGATAATCTCTTCCGCTTTGTCCGTTGTCCCGGTGGCGGTCGCAATCATTTCCATCGTTTGGTACGCATCGTCGAATGAAGCGGCACTGCCGGTTACGACAACTTTGATGCCCACTTCTTCAAATTGCTTTAGAATATCTTCATGTTTATCGAAATGGTATTTCGTAACAAAGGCAACATCCGGCAACAAGGTCATGACCAGTTCGGCATCCATGTCCTGGCCGCCGACTTTCTGGACTTCCAATGCCTCTGGAGGGTAGTTACAGTAATCGGACACCCCGATGAGGCGATCGCCAACTCCGAGCGCATATAAAATCTCCGTATTGCTCGTCTGGACGGAGATGATCGTTTCCGGTTCTTCTTCGATTGTTACCTCACGACCGACATCATCGGTAAATGTGACTGGGAAAGCTAGCGCTTCTTCCGCTTGACTTGTTGCTTTCGTGTCCGGCGTATTATCCGGCGCGGATTGGTTTGCTGGGGTTTCTTCTTTCGTTCCACAGCCCGTTAGTAGGACCATGCCTACTACGAACATCAAACTAAATAAACCCCATCGTTTCATCATGTTGTGCACTCTACGTTCCTCCTCTTAGTTGTGAACATCAAAAAAGCGCTTGTCCTCGAAGGAAAGCGCATGGCATGATAAAGCGAAGTTGCGGGCAGTTCGGCGTAAGCCGGTAAACCCATTACGACACCCTAAACATTCCTATCCCCGAGGAAGCTTACAATCGAAATAGGCAGGTCTCCTGACTTACGACTCCAGCGGCCGCCCCACTCCTTCCCATGCTGTCGCACAGTGGATACGCAGGACATCCTCATCGATTACAGTGACGGGTTCGTGTTGGACTCTCACCAACTTCCCTCTTCATTTCAAACAGCCGCTTGGACGGCCATATGAAAAACCTATTTCTACACTATTCTTTTTTAACGTTACGGTTCATGCCCAGTATATAGAAGAATTGATAGTTTGTAAACTTTATTTGGGGCAGGGGGTTCAAAGCAGACAAGGACTCCGCCCATCGTGTGGAGAATTGCGACGAACGAGCGTAGGATTCCGCCAAAGTGCGTGAGAACTCCGCCCATGGAGTTGAGGATTGCGACGAACGGGCGTAGAATTCCGCTCCAAGGCACCAAAATTGAAATTTGGGGGTATTCTCCTATTTCTATTGTGAAAACTAGGAGAAAATGATAGCGTATATTATGAACACCGAATAATCCGAAAAGGAGTGATCGGGATTATTAAAATTCATCGACAAAAGCCAGAACTTTTAATAGCACTACCCAGATTGCTGGCCCGTCTTCATCCTACCCACGACAAATACAAAGATCTTGAAAATCAACTCTATCGAATCGAGGCTGGCTACGCAGGAGAATGTAGAGTTGATAAGTATTTGGAAACCATTGAATTCCCTGAGCCAGTTTCTATTTTTACCGATTTACAATTAGTTATTACTCCGGGTTTTACCATTCAAATTGATACCCTGATCTTAACCCCATCCCATGCGATCATTCTTGAGATCAAGAATATTGCAGGTACGTTATCTTACATTTCTCATCCACCCCACTTTGAAAGCATCTATTCCGAAAACAAATCAATCGTTATTAATTGTCCTTTGATGCAACTAAATAATAATAAGGCAGGCCTCGAAATATGGTTTAAAAGAAATGACTACAATTTGCAAATAACCGGATTGATTGTTTTGGCCACCAATACTTTGGTGAAAAATGCTCCGTCTGAAATGCCAATCGTGTATGCGAAGCATCTTCGGTCCTATCTCAGGAAATGGGAAAAGGGAAAAGCACCGATGACTTTATCCCAATTCCAAAGAATGCTTGATGAATTAAATAAAGATAGATTGTGGTATAACCCTTATCCACTTGCTGGGAAATATCAATTGGATTTAGGTTCTATTCTTCAAGGGAACCTATGTGCAAATTGTAACAGCCAGCTGTTCCGTAAGAATAAAATTCTTTGGACATGCCGGAATTGCAAACTTGATATTAAAGAGCCGTACGTAGATAGCATGAAAGATTGGTATATGCTTTTTAAAGGTACCATTACAAATCAAGAATGCCGTGATTTCTTGAAATTAAAAGATAAACATGCTGCCCGCCACATATTGCGTTCCCTCCCTTTAATTCGTATCGGAAAATCAAAAGCTACTCAATATACGTGGGATTATAAGGTTTCTCCTTCACAATTAAAGAAAATTTCAATCCTTTCTTCGAAAAACTGAAGAAGGGATTATCTCTAATTTTAAGTATCCGATTACGACCAAACGGTGAAGAACTCCGCTCAACCGCCTGAGAAATCCGCAAAAGCCTTGCGGAATTCCGCCCAATCTCGGGATTCCGTCGAAGTGTGAGAGGATTCCGCCCAAACGGTGAAGAAATCCGCTAAAGCCTTGCGGAATGTCCAATCCCCTGGAAGTAGAGGAGGATTATCAAATCTTATATCCCTCTATTATCCTAGTCATTACTCCATAACTTTGGACATAAGAATTAATTATATTTCAATAGCGTTATTGATAATAATCAAGGAAATAATTAAAGAAATAAAGTATATCCAAGGAAAGTGATAATCTTACTTTGTTGATTGAACAAAGCTTGATGGCATAGGGGTTAGGTGTTTTATAATTTTAACACTAAACAATATCGAATTATTACAAATATTCGAAAGTTTATGTTGAATATTTGTAAATAGTTTGCTAATCTGAACTTGTGTACTATAACAAATAGTTGAACTACTTCATTTTTCGGCTAACCTTTCTACTTGACTGGCAGAGGAATGAAAGCGGTTTCAGTTGGAGGGGGAGATAGCACGCGAGTTCGTTAGCCGAAAATTTGAAGAGGAGGATGAAATCATGAAGAACGCTCGTGGAAATTCCAGACCGAATTTCGAAAAGATCATTGAAACTCCAGAATTTAAACAATTGGTCAAACGTAAAAACACATTTGCGACACCGTACATCATTTTCTTTTTTGCTGCCTATTTTTTACTTCCAATTTTGACAGGATACACCAAGATACTTGAGAATCGTGCTATTGGTTGGATGACTTGGACCTGGGTATATGCGTTTAGCATGTTTATCATGGTCTGGGTATTCACTTCAATCTATATGAATAAAGCGAAAGACTTTGACAAGGATGTTGAAGAAATTCTAAAGAAAAACGTTGTAGAATAAAGGGGGAAACGCCGTGGGGATCATTTCAATCTTAATTTTCGTTTCAGTTATCCTACTTACACTTATTGTCACGTATTGGGCCGCCAAGCAGACCCAAACAGCAAGTGATTTCTATACTGCCGGTGGATCATTGACCGGCTGGCAAAATGGCATGGCCATCGCCGGTGACTATTTATCGGCAGCTTCCTTTCTTGGAATCGCGGGTGCCATTTCGTTGAATGGTTTCGACGGTTTCTACTACAGCGTCGGTTGGTTGACGGCTTATCTCGTTGTATTATTCCTTATTGCGGAGCCACTCCGGAATTTAGGGAAATTTACAATGGCAGATATGATTGGTTCCCGTTTCGGGGCGAGAAAAGTACGTGGAGCGGCTGCTCTTAACACGATTACGATCGTATTATTCTACATGTTGGCACAGTTGGTCGGTGCGGGTGCACTCATTAAATTGTTACTAGGTATTGATTATTGGATTTCAGTATTAATCGTTGGTGTCATGATGACAGTCTATGTACTATTTGGAGGCATGACTGCAACAAGTTGGGTGCAAATTATAAAAGCTATCTTACTGATGGCTGGGACGGTCATCATTTCATTCCTCGTCCTATTAAAGTTCAATTTTAACTTCATCGGAATGTTCGATGCTATGCGTACTGCGACTCCGCATGGAGAAGCCTTCCTACATTCGGGTGTTGTTTATAAGGATCCAATTGGCTTGATTTCCGTTTTAATTGCCCTTGTTCTAGGGACAGCGGGCTTGCCGCATATCTTAATGCGCTTTTTCACCGTAAAAGATGCAAAGACGGCACGTTCCTCAGTCATCTACGCGGTATGGATCATCGGTATTTTCTATGTCATGACCATTTTCCTCGGGTTCGGAGCAGCGAAATTCGTAGGGGCGGATGCCATTATCGCTGAAAATGCGGCTGGTAATATGGCAGCGCCGATGCTTGCCGGTGTACTAGGTGGAGATGCGTTGGAGTCCTTCGTTGCGGCCGTTGCATTCGCTACGATCCTTGCGGTTGTTGCAGGACTTGTTTTATCCGGTGCGTCCGCAATTGCTCACGATATTTATGGAGAGATCATTAAAAAAGGAAAAGTGACGGAAAAGCAGCAAGTGCGTGCTGCCCGTATTGCGGCTCTCAGCGTGGCGGTCGTTTCCATCCTTCTTGCATTAGGTGCAGAGAAGATGAATGTTGCCTTCCTCGTTTCGCTTGCTTTCTGTATTGCGGCTTCCGCCAATGTACCGACAATTTTGATGACCATCTATTGGAGAAAGTTCAATACAACGGGGGCGGTCGCTTCCATGTTGACCGGTTTAATTGTTGCATTGGTTCTCGTTGCTGTCAGTCCGAATGTCATTCACCCCGAAGTGGGCAAGGCGTTCTTTGTTGGGACTCCTTTATTCCCATACGCGAATCCTGCCATCATCTCCGTGCCGGCTGGATTCATCGCTGCGTATATCGGCACAGTGATCGGGGCCAAAAAGCATGACGCGGAGGCCATCCCTTATGCTGAAGTGAAATTCAAGGCAGAAACAGGCTACCGTGAACTTGAAGGTTGATTTGGAAATGAAATGAGATTGTAACTGAAAATGGACAACCTCTCTGAAACTTACTGAAGTGGCAGAGAGGTTTTTCATTCGGGAAGGATGAGGACAATCGAAACGATGATACAAAAAGACCAATTAGAAAAGATTCACGAGCAACCCTTTTTTCGGACTATGTCCAAAGAAGATTTTGAGAAAGTGATTGTCCATTGTGAACTGAAGCATTTTCCCACTACCGAGAAGTTGGATTATTTCAGGACACCGCAAGAGGGGCTGCTTTTGATCCTCAAAGGGGCCGTCCATATTTTTGTGAAAAGCGATGACGGATCCCCCGTTGTGATTGAGGCACTGCAAGAAGGACAATTGGTTGGGTTTTCCAACTTCTCCTATTTCCTAGGGGAATCCAGCGAGGTGTTGGAACGGCATCAGCTGGAAATGGAGATCATGGAAGGTTCCCATTGTTTGCAAGTTCCCTATTCCGTCGTTCAGCAAAGGTTGGGTGATGAAACGGTCCGGGATTATATTCTCCGGAAAATGTCGAATCGCTTGGCGACCGCTTATTCTTTGCTAGGCGAGCAGGCAAAACTGCCGGATGACTGGGGAGATAGCGAGCCGTTTGTCCGTCGTGTGCAGGATTTTATGAAAGCACCGGTCACTACGGTCGGTGGGGAGGCGACGGTCCAAGAAATCGCCCAGCTCATGGTTGATCACAAAATCAGCTCTGTCATGGTGGTGGATGAAAATGGACGACTTTTGGGTATTGTAACAGAAAAGGATCTCGTCCAACGAGTTGTCGCAAACGGCACTTCGGAAATATTATGTGCGAGAGATGTCATGACGAAAAATCCACACACCATATCCCGGCATGACTACTATTATGAAGTGTTATCTGCCTTTTATAATTATGGAGTCAAGCATTTGCCGGTCGTTGAAGGGGATCGCCTGGCGGGAGTTGTGACTTTCTCGAATTTGATGTCCAAGCGCGACCGGGGATCGATGGGCATTTTGAAGACGATTGAAGAGTCATCCTTTGCAAGTCTGCCCGTCGTAAAGACGGCCATTTACGATGTCCTTTCCAATTTGATACAAGATGAGATTTCTACCATCCATACGCTTGAAATCATTACGCGGCTTTATGACCGGCTCGCCCGCCATTGTGTCAAATTGGCCGTCGAGTCCTTGCAAGCCAAGGGACTGGGCGGTCCACCTGTTCCGTTCTCATGGTACCAAATGGGAAGTGGCGCCCGTGGCGAGCAATTCATGTTGACCGACCAAGATCACTTCCTCGTTTACGCTGATCTGGTGAATAAAGATCGGGAACAAGTCGAATCGTATTTTGCGCAGCTCGGGGAGGAGATTGTCGCCCATTTGGAACAGGCAGGCTATGCACGCTGCAAAGGAAAAATGATGTCGAGCGAGGCGCATTGGCGGGGATCGGTCTCCGATTGGCGACAACGTATGCGGACATGGGCAGTGAAACCGACCGATGAAGATATTTTATTAGGCTATAATTTCTTCTCCTTCCGCTTCTTATATGGCGATGGGCTGGTCCATAAGAATTTTATCGAGATGGTGAAACGTCAGGTGAAATCGTCTCAGACGTTTATCTATTATATGGCCGAACAAGAACGGGAAAAGCCGATTCCTCAATTAAATCAGCCGCTCCTGACGTTGTTCCGCAGTCGAGCGAAGCGGGAAGTCATCGATATCAAACTGCATGCGTTATTTCCAATGCACCATTGCTTGCAGATTTTGGGGATCCATAAAGGGATTATCAATGCGACTCCGCTAGAACTGTTGGAAGGATTGGTGGCGGAGAAGGAGTTGTCTGCCGGATTTGCGGATGAAGTCCGGCATGCCTACGAAGTTGCTCTCGGCACGCGAATTCAATTGTCTTGGAAAAAACATTTGCGCGGTGAGGATATCACTACCGAAATCAAACTGGAAACCCTCCTGAAGTGGGAGCGTGATCAAGTACGGACGATGTTGGACACGGCACGTTCCTTGCAATCTCATTTACTGTCCAAACTGTAACTTGCTTCAGCAAACCCAGCTGAATCAAGTTAAAGCCTCCGGCGGATGTCACAGATTTTGAAAGGAGTTAATCGAGCAAGCTCGATTCAAAATCTGGACGCAATTACGCCGAGGCGTAATTGATCAATAGCCTAGCCAGAAACAGGCAGGAAGAGGGGAACATCTTTGTTTTGGAGAAAAAAACGACTGCCTTATGAATTGCAGCGACCTTTCCAACTCGACACGAAGTTGCGGGATATGTCCTTTACGATATTTGATACCGAAACGACCGGTTTTTCCATCGCCTCACATGATCGGCTGATTGAAATCGGAGCGGTCCAGGTGGAAGGCTTTTATGTCACAGATCGGACGTTCCAGACATTTGTCAATCCGGACCGCGATATCCCGGAACATATTACAAAGCTCACTTCCATCTCGCAAAGGGAAGTGGAGGGGGCTCCGTCGTCTTTGGAAGCAATTCAGGCTTATTTTCAATTTGTCGAGGAAAATCAAAGCGGAGGATGGATTGGGCATCATGTCAGCTTCGACGAAATGGTATTGAAAAACGAGCTGCAACGCGAAAAGCTGACGTATGACCCGCCGTCCTCGTTTGACACGATGGATTTGATCAACTACTTGAATCCGACTTGGGATCAGCAAGATTTGGAGAATTACTCGAACGTTTTCGGAACCCGGACATTCGAGCGGCACCGCGCCTTGGGAGACGCCCTGACAACCGCCCATTTATTCGTCGAGGTGCTCCGATGCTTGGAAGAACGGGGCGTCACAACGCTAGCCGATTTGCTGCGGCTAAGGAACGGCAAGGCCCAGCAATCGATCGCGTTGTTTTAGTTGTTGAATGAAATAGGATATAGGCCAGCGGGGGAGCATATAACCACGCTGGCCTATTTTGATGTTCGGTGAAGCAGATTGTCCAACGAACGGGCAAAGTTGTCCAACCATTACGCTGAGGTTTTCAACCATGCCATGCAGTTGTCCAACCCGCCCTTTACTAGACAACGAGCGCAATCTCACTAAACTTTACCGTGCCACCTCTCCCCTCAATTTAGCCAGGACCCGCTCCCTTCGTTTCTTCACGCCGGCGACGGTGATGCCGATTCGTCTGGCGCATTCCGCTTGTGTAAGTTGGTCGACGAATAGCCAATGGAGGAGTTTACCCTCTTCCGGTTGTAATTGCTCGATGGCCTCAGACAGATTGTCGGTCCAAGGCGTTGGGGGTGCCTGCTCATTTACCTGTAGAAATTCCAAATGTTCGTCTTCTATAGGAACGCTGCTTTCAAAAAATCGGTTTTCTCTTTTCATTTCATCCAGCAGAGCACCTCGGATACTGCGGTGCGCAAATGGAGTGAAGTTCCCTTTTTCGCTGTCGAAGCGGGTCCACGCTTGCCAGAGTGCAATGCGGCCTGCTTGCCTGAACTGTTCAAAATCGCGGTAAATATGCAATTGGCGAATCGTGGCGGAAATCATCGGTTCATACTGTTGTAACACCTTCTCGAAATCGGTCAATAGTGCGGCCTTTCCGACCGTGCACGATGCTTTGTATTCCCGGGTGCTTCCATCGTATTTGATTTAGGGACAGTGGAGCGAATGGGGGTTTTGGAGAAATGGAGGACGATACGTAGAGATATAGCCAGGTGATATTTGGTAAATAACTAACAATACAGTAAACTTTTACATAATGTTAAGCGCTCGTTATTTTTACGTCATGATTTACCGTTAAACTGAATTGAATTTTTACAACACCATATCATTCCGAAATCTCTTATATTGAAAATAAAAATCCCTCCCAAGTCCGGATTGATTTGGGAAGGAATTTTCATTATTTGATCACGGGTAGCTTGTCCACATAGCTGCCGTGTACATACAACTCATCGTGATGCGTGGAGTCAGAGCGGATTTTGATCCACGGACTTTCCGGCAGTGCGTCATCGAGAATGATCAACGGCATCCCCGATTTTGCGTAAGTGAAGGCAATCGGGTGATTCGTTCCGGGGCTGGTCCGTACATTCAACCCCGTTGTATTCGTCAAACCAAGCTCGTAGGCATTCGCGCCTTCTATCCCGCCCATGGCCTTGTCGATGCGGTACAGATGGCCCGCCGCTTTGGAGCCCCAATACGGATCGGAAGCGTATTTGACGTTCATTCCGACGGATTTATTCCCGAAAACAGCTCCATACGCGTACGCTCCGTTCGGAGGGATATAGTTTTTATTCCAGAAGGCGGTAATCAGTTCTTCGATATTCCGTTCCACCGAATCAAAATGTTTTGCCAACGGATTGTCGTCCGTCACGTAAAGACCGAACAGATTATTGTATTGCTGTGCCCGGTCGCTCAGACCATACGTACTCTCATGCTGTGCCAAGGCAAGAATGTGAAGCGCATTGACATGATGTTCTGCCTCAATCTTTTTTAATATAGAGCCGATACCGAGCAACTTACTTTTGGTGGAGGCATTCTGATACGTCGAGCTATTCGGGTATTGCGCCTCGAGACGGTTCAGCAAATCGACGATAAAAGCATCGATCTCATCTGCTGAATAAGGAGTGACGCTGCGGATCGGCAAGTATTGGAAGTATTGATAAGCGACACCAGCTTCCTTCCCATCTGCAGTGGTGAAGTGGCTGCCATCTGCGCTGTAGTACTGTGCGCCCGCCTGCATGAATGAAGGTGCTGCACCCGCATTATATGTAGCAAACTTCTTAGTGCTATGTGAATAGATAGAATGGTAGAGTGCGTCACTCGATCGGTAATAATAGGAACGATTTTGGACGGCTCCTTCGGGAATCAAATGGCTGTTCTCGTGCTTGATGAAGCGCGGAATGCCCGCCACATTCACTTCCACATACGTATCTGTCGAGTCGATATACGTCAATTCCGTATCAGCGGGCACATAAGTTTCTTGTCGTTTGAGCTGCTTGTCCGCATAAATGATGGTGAGTGAACTTTGCTTGGTCGGCTTCGTTACGACGAGACCGGCTGGCATCTTAATGATGTTCCCCGCTTGCAGGATGACTTGATTCGCCGCTAGTGCGGATAGCGCGGACTCATAGTTAGGATATGTCCGTATGATGGACGTGCGGCCATCCGGTTGGAGCGTCGCTACGTCGTACGGTGGTGGAGCTTCGATTGTAAACCGTTTTTGGATCAGTCCGGACAAATACTTTCCGTTTTCACCCCGGGCGTCTGACGTAATATGTAAGGTGTACGTTGCAGAATGGGTATAGCCCCCGGTTGGCGGCGCTATAGTGACTTGCTTTTTGTCAGTGGAAACCTTGAGCGCGCCATTTCGTTTTACACCCGACACATCGGTGACGTAAATCGTGTTGGAATTGACCGTTGCTGTATTGACCGTACTATTAAACGTGACCGTCCAAGTCTTATCGGTCGGCACATCGAACGCTTCATCCGTAATGGCTGCTTGCCCGATTGGTGGGGCGATGAATAAAAGAATAGTGCAAAGGAATACGGCTAGGACACTGGGAAACTGTTTTTTCATATGTAGATTTAGCACTGGTGGACTACCTCCTCTGTTGAATGTACCATAGTAATAGATTAATAATTATGGACATTGAGGCGGCTCATTTTCAGCAATGTTACCCTAGCCTTCACGGTGAATGTAGCTTCATTCTATATATTTCATGTAAAAAAGTAGAGGATGTGGAATTCCACATCCTCTACTTAACTTATTAGACAGCCCCTTGTTATTAAAACCCAAACTCCCGATACAAGCCTATAAACTGCCCAAGTGCCGAGTCGGCCATAATGGTCACGAAAATAGCAAAGAGAATCAGGAATAGGACCAGGTACAGGAAGAAGCCATAAAGCGGGTCGAGTCCTGTCGGTTTTTGCGTCAGCAAGGTGCTGATCAGGTAGAGAGGCAGGATGAAGATGGCCAGCAACACTGTAAGGGCGAGAGCCACATTCCCGAACGTATAAGATTTCATTAGCATGAAGAGGAACGCAGCCGCTGCGGTAACGAGAAGCAAGGATAAATGGGCACCGTATAGGCTGGCAATCGATTTCAACGTCAGTTGGGATCCAAAGAATTTGTTAATAGTGAATAAGGAGATGAGTGCTAGTGCAATCAACACCAAGGTGAACGCCATATTGTTGATTATCGTGGACAGAAATGGGACTTCGACAAAGCCCGATACTACGCTGCGAATCATCGTATAGATGGCTCCTGCGGTCAGCACGCAAAACAGGATGATACTAATCAATGCGTTAGTGAATTCTTCTTGCCCTTCTTGGAATGAGCGGGACGGTTTTTTTAATTGCTGCATGAAATAGGAGCCGTACATTTTCGATTGGGCTTTGAGTTTCTCGACATGGACATTCGGTTCAAGCTGAGCTTGTGCTATTGTTTCTGTCGCTGTTACATGCTCTAAATTTACCGGGACTCCCGATGTGGAACCCTCAAATCTTGTGCCGCATTTCCCGCAAAACTTTCCTGTTTCTTGTGAATGTCCGCATTGAATGCAAATCATGTGATAATATCCCTCCACTTATTTTTTGTGACATGTCACCGTTTCCGTTTTGTCTCAAAGATATGGATTTTATGGATCTTGTAATCACCGTTATCATCCACATGGATATCGTATTGCTTATCCCGCTCGTAGAAAATGACATCGTATAAATGGTTCGTGAAATAGAATTCTTCATACGTTGAAACATTCGCTTCCTCGCCAATCAGCTTGATTCCTGTTACTTCATTGACAGAAAAATCGTACTGATAATAGTCATCGCCGGTATCCGCGACGAAATCCTTGAGCTCCTTATGTGCCACGGAACCAGGTGCCAAGTACGATTCCACCAAGCTGAACTTCTTTCGGTTCAATGCCAGTTCATAGCTATTCCTAAAGTCTATGATGAAGGACTTCAATTTATCTCGGTCAAACGTCTCTTCTCCAATCTCCTCAGGTGTCTTCACAACAAAGCTATATATCCCAGGATAGGTGAAATAAAGGTGGTGGCCTCCCGTGACGATTTCTTCGAAACTGACGGCCGTTTCCCCAGTGGGTGTTTCTTTTTGGACAGTCAGCTTCAAGTCGGTATCTTCGAAAATAGGTCCGATCTGTTTCAGTTCCTCAATTGTCTTCTCCGTCGACTTTCCGTTAACGTAGACGATGCTATCGGGATAGTCGCCGTCCAGTGCGATCATATGGTCGCTGCTACGAAGTGCCAGTGCGTTGGTTTCCCCAAGATTTTTGACGTTAAATGTCCAAGTAGCTTCATTAGGGAAGAACGGATCATTACTTATCGCCTTCACCTCGTAATACCCCGGTAGAAAGGAGCCAAGTTCGATATCCTGTCTTTGCAGCTCATAATCTTTCCCGTTGATATGGACCCGGCCATTTACTAGATCAGTTTCAATCTTGACGTCTGTTCCGATTGCCGAAACTTTGACGGTCGGATAAAAATAGAGGAACTTCTTCTCATTCAAGCGAAAAAGTTCGGAACCGTCTTCGTGTTTGACGACCCGGGTGATTCCATCCTTCGCCACTGCTTCCGCGTTTTCCAATAGCTTCTCATGGAATTGATCCATTTTTTGCTCGCGTATGTAAGCCATATAGGAATGCGCGTCATAGTTCACATCTTTTGGAATGATTATATTTCCAAAGAATGCTGTTTCGTTTTCATCCAGGATTGCGTTGTAAAGCGAAAGTATTGCCTTTTCCGGACTCGTCATGGATTTGATTGTCAAATGGCCGACTATGACAGCTGCTGCGATGAAAAGAACGAGGGACAACAGGACTTTTTGCAGAACCGTAAGCTTTGTCTGAGGCTTCGTTCTCACCAACGGAGCGGATTCTGTCGTCTTGGGTAGTGCGATCTTTGGATCGACTACTGGTTCGGCTACTTCAGGTTCGATAAGCGTTGGATTCATCGCGCCGCACGAAACGCAAAAGCGTTGCTGGTCCTCCAGTTGGGTACCGCAACCGGTACAGAAATTTTCCAATTGATTACCTCCTGTCCATTAAAATATAACTACGCCAAAAGTTCGGGTGTTATGAAAGGTACACCACAATCTATTTTTTATTTTTCAATGAACTTCCGGATTGTTCCAATATGCTACAATGAAATCAATCAAATTTGGAATCTAGCCGAAGGAAGGTAGTCCGATGAAACGAAGTTTGCAAATCTGGTTGGGTCTCTTATCCATATTCTTTGTGCTGTTCCCGTATGTCCCGTCGGCCTCTGCGGAACCGTTGCAGGAAGTCCGGGAATTGGTCCGGGATTATTATGTGGATGAAGTGCCGGCATCCGTGTTGGAAAAGAAGTCAGTGAAAGAGCTGGTCCGACAGTTGGATTTATATTCGGAATATATGAGTGCGAAAGAGTATAAAGCATTCATTGACGAGATTGAAAGCCGATTTGTTGGCATCGGAGTCGTACTGGAACCGGACGATAAAGGAGTGCGGGTTGCATCCCTAATTCCAGGTGGACCTGCTGAGCGGGCGGGCATCCAGCCAGGGGACGTCATCACCCACGTGGATGGTCGGAGTATTACCGGGAAATCGGTGGAGGGAGCCGTTTCTGTCATAAGTGGTGCCGAGAAGACAAGTGTGACGATAACGGCTGAAAGGGTAGGGCAAGCTAAACCGTTCACCATTAAACTGGTGCGCGAGGCCATCAACCTGCCGAATGTGGAGTATGAAATGCTAGGCGGCGAAATCGGCTATGTCCGACTTAATAGTTTTGCGACCGAATCGGCAAAGGGAATCGACCGGGCCATACGAGCATTACCGGGCGCGAAGGGCTGGATCTTTGATTTGCGTGATAATGGGGGAGGATATATTTCATCTGCCCAGGAAGTGACCGGGTTTTTCCCGAAAGCGAACCAAGCTTTCCAACTCAGGGAACGGAACATGGAGCCGGAGTTGGTTAAAACGATTCGCCAGCCAAGACAGTTCACAGGATCGGTTCATATGTTGATCAATACGTTTAGCGCCAGCGCTTCCGAAATGGTGGCCGCTGCAGTGAAGGAGCAGCAAGCGGCCACCATTTATGGCCAGCCGAGTTATGGAAAAGGGACGATGCAGTCATTATTCGAATTCAAAGATGGCAGTGCGTTGAAGCTGACAACCGCCCGTTTTTATTCACCGGGGGGCCGGTCGATCGATCAGGTCGGCGTGAAACCGCATGTCTTGACTGCGGGGGGAGCAGAATTGGCAACCTCGCATCGCGACCAATTGCTCGCAACATTGAAAGGCTACCAATCACACGGGAAGTTGAAAAACGTCCCGAAGGATAAAACATTCACCGTGGAAATGACGAAAAGCATGAACTGGAAGGCTTTTCCGGCAAGCGGACTTCAATTGTTTGAACTGGGTGGAAAAGAAAAGGCCGTCAGTTATCAAGTGGTCGACGACAAGACGGTAACCGTGATACCGAAAGAAGCGTTGCGATCGGGAAAAGCTTATCTGCTAGTCATTCATCCCGTCGGAAAAGACCTTCAAAACCGGCAAATGAAAAAAGGGATATACGTGGAAGTAACGGTGAAATAGGATAATAGTTGTGAGAAACAGCAGGCACAGTAACAAGTGTCTGCTGTTTTTTTGTTTGATAGATAGAAAGGGAGTAAAAGTCATATTCATTTTCAATTGAATTGTAAATTTGTTATGAATAGCGTTCTAGTATTCTATCAAGTATTATTGAACTATAAGATCTGTAAGAGGTCGCTTCATGACATGAATCTAGTGAACAGGAAATGATTATCCAAATCTCAGTCTTAAGGCTGATTAAAGTTCATGGAGATGACTACATAATATAGTGAGTCAAGACAACCTAAATTTGGAAGAGTCATTGTACATACAGATAGCACTACTCTACTAAAAACTTACATGAAAAAGAGATGTGACAAGGGAAGGGGAATGGCAGCAAATGAAAAAGCCGTTAGCTGTGATAGCAAGTGTTGGAATCCTATGTAGTGGGTTTTCATTAGCGACTCCACCGATTGTGATGGGGATGGAGTACCCTGTGAACGAGCAGGGAATCAGGACGGAAGGGGTATTGACGCTAACGCTGGATGAGGTGATTGAGCGGGCCATGGCAAATGACCGCACGATTATCATTCTTGGCTATCAATACGAAATCTTGAAGGCACAACGGGAAATGACCTATGACAGCATTGATGAACTGGAAGACAAGAAGGAAAAGGCGGAAAGTAATTTGAATTCCATTCCTCTGGATGAGGACATTATCAGACATGGCCTCCTTCCACATTATCAGGAACAGCTCGGTGATCAGACATATGATGACCTCTCGCCGGATGATCCATTAAAGCTGGAAATTGACAATGCAACTCATAATCAGAGAATGGAAAACATTCATAAGAATAGTGCGCTCGAAGCAGAGGTCAAACAAATGACAGATAAAATCACGGATAGTATTGAAGACTTGAAAACGGGCTTGAAGCAAAATGATATCAGCAATAAAAAGCTTCAATTACAAGTGGAAGAAACAAAGGAAGGCATTCGTTATATGGTAAAAGGCCGTTATATCGATCTGCTGAGTAGAAAAGAAGGATTGGCATTACAAGGAAGATATATCGATAAAATAAAGAAAGATATTTATAAGGCGGAACAAGAAAGCAATCTGGGAATCGTTTCGTACCAGAGTGTAAGACAATTGAAAAGAGAATTGAAAACTCAAGAAACTGAACTCACAAAGATCAAAAAAGTGTATGAACAAGATTTAATGAAGCTTTTACATGACTTGGGATATGCTTTAACGTTGAATGTTGAATTCACGCCTCCGGAATTGGAGGAGCTGGAAAAAATAGATGCGAATCGAGCGGAGGAAATAAAGAAGAGCTTCCTTGCCAACTCATATGATCTTAAGAAAATCGCTCAGGATATCGAAAAATTAGAATATGACGGCGAGAAACTTGCAGAAAAAGATAAAGACAAAGACGAGAACGCAAACGTGAAATATCTAGAGAGAATGAACCAACAAGAACTAAAAATGAAATTGGAGGAAAAAAAGAAATTTGAAGATGAAACGACCAAGTATCTCTCCACCTTGTTCGCGCAGGCGGATGATGCGTTTGAATTAATTAAAGAAAAAGATTGGAAAAAAGAAAATGTGAAAGAGGATGAAGAAAAGTTAGCCATTCAACATGAATTAGGACTCATTTCAAAATTTGACTATGAAAGTTCAAAATTAGCATATGAGCAAGCTGTGTTTGATGAGTATATGGCAAAAATGGCTTTCTATTTAAAACTTGAAGAAATTGCTATTGTAGAAAAGGGATTGCGTCTACATTAATTAGGGGGATTCAAGCTAACATGAAACAGAAAAATATGAATAAATTGATAGGGATCGGTATGGTCATATGTGCTGCGTTCATTTTTTCGGGCTGTAGTAAGCCGGAAACTGCGGCGCAAGAAGTGAAAGCGACACCTGTTGCCGTAGAAAAGGCGTATTCCGGCTCGTTAAGCGGAAATAACCAATTAACCGGAACGGCAAAGGCGGGATCGGATGTTGAAGTGTTTCCGAAAGTGGCAGGGGAAGTCATCAAAGTCGAAGTGGACAACGGGTCCTTCGTAAAGAAAGGCCAAGTATTGGCCAAGTTGGACGACAAAGAACAGCGGCTTGCTGTCGAGGTGGAAAAGGCGCGTGTGCAACAGGCCGAAAATGCATTGCTCCGAGCACAGAACGGGAAAAAGCAGGCTGAAAAAAACCGGGAGCAATCTCTGGTCAGTTTAAAACAAGCTGAGGGCGGCATTGAGGAAGCAAAAGAAGGCCGTGAGAACAACGTGAACAACTTAAAGAGAGAAATCGAGAATGTGGAGCAACAGGTTGAAGAAGCTACACGGAATACGGAACGAATGAACAAACTGTATGAAGAAGGGTTAATTTCCTTGCAGCAATTGGAGCAGGCCCAATCGGCTGAAAGGCAAGCAAAGCTTGGTCTGGATCAGTTGAAATTAAAGCAGACTCAAATGGAAAGTGAACTCAGTCTTACCAATATGCAAACGACGGTGGAGCAAGCGACATTGAACATTGAAATTGCTGAAGGGACGATCCGGGATTCCGAGGTTTCAATAAAGGATGCTCAGACTGCGGTGAAACAAGCCCAAATCGCATTAAGTGCAGCGCAAAACCGGTTGAATGATACCGTGATTACCGCTCCTGTTTCAGGAAGGGTAATGGCTGCTAATACCAAAGCGGGCGAATTTGTAACGGGACAGCAACCATTCCTCCGAATCATTTCCGAGGATTTGCTTGATGTGGAAATGACGGTCACAGCAGACCAATTAATGCTGTTTGAGATCGGTGATGTCGTTAGTGTCCAATTCGCAGGACAAACGGAGAAAATGGAAGGGACCGTAACCTATATTTCCCCGGCTGCCGATGCAAGTAGACTATTTGCGATAGATGTACGGGTGAATAACCCTGATAAAACCCTACGTCCTGGGATGGTGGCGACTGTTTCGGTGGAAGAGGTACTTGTTGCGGATAGTGTAATTGTACCGTCGGCAGCAATCGTGGAGCGACAAGATCAAGTCTTTGTGTTTACGGTAAAAGAGAATGTGGTTACGGAAAGGGAAGTCGAAGTGGTTCGCTATGACACGGATTTCACGGCTATCAGTGGTGATATAGTGGCGGATGAGGAAGTGGTAGTGAAAGGCCAGAGCCTCCTTGCAAACGGAGATGCTGTTCGGATTGTAAAGGAGGAAAAGTAAGGTGAAACACCTCGTTGATTTTTCTGTGAAAAGGCCTGTAGGCATTATCATGTTCGTGATGGCTGCCCTCGTTTTAGGGATGATTTCCTTAAAAAACCTAGCCATTGACTTGATGCCAGAAATTGAAGTTCCGGTGGCGGTCGTAGCGACGAGCTATGATGGTGCTGCCCCGCAAGAAGTGGAAGAACTCCTTACACGTCCGATAGAGCAGGCAGTAGGTTCCATTGAGGGATTGAAAAGAATTAATTCAACCTCAGCGCCGGGTTCTTCGCTTGTCATCCTGGAGTTTGATTGGGGAAAGAAAATCGATTCCACGATGAATGATATTCGGGAAAAACTGGACTTGGTGACCGGGGCATTGCCTGATGATGCCGGCTCTCCCAAAATTATTAAAATTGATCCGCAAGCGACTCCTGTCATGTGGATCGGTTTAGGCGGAGCCCCTCTTGAAAGACTACAAGAAATTGCAGAAGATGAAGTCAGACCGCATTTTGAACGGATTGAGGGAGTCGCCTCTGTTACGGTGGAAGGTGGAAAGACGAGGGAAATTCAAGTTGAATTGGACCGTGCCAAATTAGCGCATTACAATTTGACAGGTGCTCAAGTCATTCAAGCCATTAACGGGGAAAATCGGGCTGCCTCTGCTGGAAACTTGAGAAGGGGCGCGCAGGATTTACAATTGCGTATTGATGGTGAGTTCACTTCTCTCGATGATATTCGAAATACAATGATATCTCTCCAAGATGGTCGGACCATTAAGGTGTCTGACGTAGCAACAGTAGAAGATAGTTTTAAATCCATGTCGCAAATAGCCAAAGTAAACGGTGAAGAAGCGCTCGTTATATCCGTCATGAAGATATCGGATGGAAATTCCGTGCAAGTTTCGGATAATCTTTTAAAAAGTATGCCGGCTTTACAGGAAAGGCTTAATAGTAGGGGCATGGAACTGTCCGTCATTATGGACACCTCGGATTATATCCGGGATTCCATCAGCAGTGTCGTGAACAATATGTTAATTGGCGGATGTTTGGCTATCGGAATTTTATTTCTCTTTCTACGAAGCATTCGAACGACGATTATCATCGCAATTTCAATCCCTATTTCGATCATTGCGACGTTTACACTTATGTACTTTACTGGGGAAACACTGAACGTCCTTTCCATGGGTGGCTTGGCGCTAGGACTAGGAATGATGGTCGACAGCTCCATCGTTATTTTGGAAAACATTTTTACGAAGCGACAGCAAGGATATAATTTGGTGGACGCGGCCCGGGAAGGGGCGGCTGAACTGGCCCCGGCCGTGTTTGCGTCCACGATGACAACGGTTGTCGTTTTCTTGCCGATCGTATTTGTCAGCGGGATGGCGTCCCAATTATTCAGGCCATTGTCCTATACAGTCGCATTTGCGTTGTTTGCGTCCTTAGTCGTTTCGTTGACGATCATTCCGATGCTGGCATCCAAATTGCTAGGTAAAACAAAAGCGAACTTTGGCATAGATAATGAAGGAAAACAAGGCAGGTTCAATCTAGTAAAACCATTGTATAAAAAAGTGCTGGAACTTGCATTGCGTTTCAGGAAAACGACCGTTGCGATTACATTTTTGCTGATTGTACTTAGCTTTGCTGTCACACCGTTTATCGGAGCTGAATTTATTCCCGAAGGTGATACAGGGGAAATCCAAGTGAGTGTAACGTTGCAGGCAGGGGTAAAGCTTGAGGAGACAGAGGCCGTCGTAGGTGAGGTGGACGCTATTCTCCAAAACTACAAAGGCATCATTCGCACCAGTTATGTTGGAATTGGATCGGGAGGAGGTTCCGGATTTGGAGGTGGCTCCAATATCGCGTCCTATATGATTCAGCTGGTTCCTTCATCCGAACGTACGATGACTACAAAGCAGTTAATTGCGGAACTGGATAACAAGCTCCAAGATATCCCGGGGGCCGAGTTCAAGGTGACAGGGATGGATATGGGGCTCGGCGGTGGTGCGCCTGTTCAAATCAATATAACCGGAAAAGATATGAATGTCTTAAAAGATTTATCACAGCAAGTCATGTGGGAGCTTGACGAAATCGACGGCGTTGCGAACGTGGAAAGCTCGTTCAGTGAAGGGCGTCCCGAGCTGACGATTGTGGTTAAACGGAACATTGCAAGTGAATACGGACTATCTTATCAGCAAGTAATGAATGAAGTTACATTGGCATTCAATGGACAAACCGCAACGCGCTATCGCCATGATGGAAGTGAATTTGATGTCCGGGTTCTGCTGCCGGAGGATAGCCGTCAATCGATCCGCGACTTGGAAACGATGGTGATCCGTTCAAACAAGGGCGTGGATGTACCGCTAACCGCAGTAGCTGACCTTTCATATCGCCAAGGTCCTACGGAAATCAACCGCAGCAACCAAGAGCGCCAAATGCGGGTTACAGCAGATTTACGGGACCGTGATCTGGGAAGTGTAATTAAGGATGTAAATCTACGGATTGAAACGATGAATTTGCCTGACGGTTATCAAATTAACACGGGCGGTCAGGCAGATGAGATGGCGGACGCATTCATGCAGCTAACGATGGCGCTTGCTTTGTCCATCTTCTTAGTTTACATGGTCATGGCTGTCCAATTTGAATCGTTTGCACATCCATTCATTATTATGTTTTCACTGCCTACTACGGTGATCGGTGTGCTGTTAGGGTTATTTATCACCGGCCAGTCCTTAAGTGTACCCGCCTTTATCGGGTTTATCATGCTAGCTGGGATTGTTGTAAACAACGCAATTATTTTGGTTGATTACATCAATATTCTCCGTGGAAAAGGCGTGGACTTATACGAAGCCATCATTCAGTCAGGATTGAGCCGTTTGCGCCCTATCCTGATGACAACATTGACGACCGTGCTTGGAATGGTGCCACTTTTCTTAGGCCTCGGTGAAGGTACGGAATCGCAAAGACCGATGGCGGTTGTCATCATCTTTGGATTACTGTTCTCGACGGTTTTCACCCTGGTGCTTATTCCAGTGCTATATTTAATGATGGAGAATGTGAAAGCGAAGTTTCGTGTTCCGCAATTCCCGCGTTTTCTTCGGTTTGGAAAACGGAAAGAGACGGTTGAGGAGAATTAAGTAGGGGATGCGCAGTTACAAGAGTGGGGAAGAAAAGACGTTTTGTCTTTTCTTCCTTTTGTGTTGAGAGGGAAAAATCATGTTCCGATTGCGCCTAACCTCGCAACATTTTGAATGTACTTCACAACGTTTTAACTGAGCTTCTAAACGAAGTGTCCCTACTTCACAACGTTTCATCCGAACTTCTAAACGAATTGTCCACCTCACAACGTTTCGCCTCGAGTTCTAAACGAAATGTCCTCACCTCGAAACGTTTCATCTGATTTTCGAAACGTATTTACCTTACCTAGAAACGTTGCGTTCAAACTTCGAAACGCTTTCCCCAACCCGACCCTACCTAATCGAAAAAAGGTTCCAGCGCACATGATGCTGGAACCTTTTTTCATTTATTCATAAGAAATCGGTACTTTTCGGACTCCGACTAGTTTGCCGGTCCGGTCGAATGCGAGGAATTCGCCTTCGGTATATAAATCGAAGTTAGTGATTTCCCGGATTGGCTTATCCAACCGGAATATATCTTGTCCTCTACCATACAATTGGTAATCAACGGTTCCATGATTCGAATGGAATCGTACAACCACTTTCGCAATCTCCCCACAACCTTCCCGGACTTCCGTGAACATCAGAACTTCGGATCCAGTTCTTGTAATGGAAGGGGAGGAGAACGCCAAATCGGATGCCCCGCATGTCGGCGGTGGTGTGCCGCATGTGATGGCGGCTAAAATCGATTGATAGGCTATAGCGATTTCACTGCTATCATTGATATGGAAATAGTAGCCGCCTGTTTCATCCGCCAACTTTTGCAATAATTTATGATTGACATTTTTTCCAAGGCCAATCGTGAATACTTTAATTTCTTTCTTTTTCACTTCTGCGATTTGATTGATTACTCTTTGCTCGTTGGAATGTCCATCTGTGAGAAGGATGGCAAATTTCCGATTCCCATTGGGCGGATCAAATTCATTGAATGCTTTATTTAATCCGTCCGCTATATTTGTACCACCAGAATGTCCAACTGAGTTAAAGCTGTTTTTTACTGAAGTACGATCCCATTTCATCAAATGGGTTCCCCTTGAATTGAATTTAGTTCCAATATTCTTAGGAGCTAGTATAGCTTCAATTAGTTCTTTAGATTTTGAAATCCGGTGGTCCCTTGGGTCATTTCGTTTCATACTGCCTGACGCATCTAGAATGAACGCCACTTCCACATCGTTAGCCGAACAGCTTGCATCGTTTCGCAATTGCGGATCATACACTAATTCGAGACTATGTTTTTTATTCAGCAGTGGCGCAATTTCACTCCTGTAATGCGAGGAATCGGTAATGATTTCAGCTGTAATTAAATCACGCACGGTTCTCGTAGAATTAAAAGGGTTTACCGTAAAGCGTGCCACTCCATTAGAAAACCTTACTTCGCTAGGCAAATTGGCGCCTTCCATGGATTGAAGTTTTACCGCTCCATCAAAACTCCTAATAATTTCATTGCCTGGACGGGCGAGTGTTGCCGTTACAATAAAGTATGGTGATCCCTGGGTCCGTACTTCTTCATATTTCATTCGCAATTCCAATTGAGGAACATATTCCAATTCCACTGTCACCGGTTTCGAGTAACATGTCATATTCGTTTGATTTGAATTAGTAAGGTGGAATGAGATCGTGTCGGTCTGCGCTACCTTCACTGCCGGCGCCGTTACTTTCACTGTCACTTCCGGTCCATCTGAGGAAGTCGTCGTACTTGTGCGATAAGTGACATAGGAACCGGTCCGGTCCAATCTGGCTCGGATGGCGGCCACTTCCGCATCGGCAGCTTGCGCAATTCGAATTTTTTCATTGACCAAGGAAATACTGCCCGTCAGCCTTGCCGCCTGTACGTCCTCCCAAGCTTTCGATGCGATTGCTTGGGCTTCGATTAGCCTATGTTCATCTGCACTGTTGTATACAGAAGTATATTCCGTGTGACCGAAATAGCTATTATCTAATTTAGCTCCACGTTCCGACGTCACTTTAAACGGCGATGAATCCTCATAAGCAATCGGATTTCCATTGCAATCCAACAGCGATAGTGTGATGAATGTGGAATCGACCCCATTGGCAATTAAGGTTTTCTTCTCGACATCCACTTCGACATATTGCCCGTTAGCCGGTCCGTTCGGTAGGGTCGCGCTCGGTTTGCCCGGCTTCGGTTGGAAGACGACGGTATCGTCATCCTTAAAGTTCGGCGGCGTTGGATTCTTGCTGTTGTCGCTGCCATTCGGACGTTTGGATAAACCGGTTATTTCACAACTGCCTTGCTTGGAAAGACGGTGCAGTAGGAAGACCGCTTCTGCACGTGTCATGTCAAGCTTCGGGCTGTAATCCTGATAATCGTTTTTGCCGGTCGCTCCATTGGCCAAGTCGTTCCGATACAAAAATTGAACCGCTTCGGCTTCGCTCAAATCAAAACCACGGTAAGCGGCGATGATGCGTGCCGCTTGCCCTTTTTTGACAGGCTGGTCGCGAAAATATGTGTTGTAATAGCCATTGAGCGGAATTTGGCGTTGTTGCAAATAGCGATAATTGCCCGAAGCCTTATGCTCGCCTGGATTGGCCGCGAACGATTTTGGCGAGGAGCAATCAAAGGCGACGAGCAGACTGACAAATTGTGCTTCGGTAATTGGTCGCTCGGGAGCAAAAGTGCCGTCCGGATATCCGCTAGTCAGACCTTCCGCGGCAGCCCATTCAATAGAAGGAGCTGCCCAATGGCCCGTTTTGACATCTTTGAACAATGGGGCAGCACTTGGTGTCAACGGGTTCATAGATGTCAGCAACAGGAACATTAGAAAAATGGAACCAAATTTTTTTAGTCTATGAAGCATCTAAAACACCCTTTCATCAGTCAAAAAACAACATGTCATCCCGATAGTTCTGTTTTAAATCATTTTCAAGGAAATCCAGGAAACGCACCGTGACAGCCGCCGCTTGAGCGCGAGTCAACGGCTCATTCGGATTAAAGCGGTTGAATTGATCTCCCGATACAAGACCTAGCTCCGTTGCAACATAGACACTATCTCTTGCCCAGTTAGGAATTTTATGGTTATCCACATAATTGGTGCGGTAGCCAGGACTTGGCGCGCGGCCTTCCATACCAAGTGCGCGGACCAGGATGGCAATTGCTTGGACACGTGTAATCGGTCCGTCCGGATTAAATTTATCCGGCGTAACGCCTGTAATGATCCCTTTTTCAACTGCGCTTTCAATATAGCCATAGTCGGGATCTTTGACGTCCAAATCATTGAAAATCGCTTTTTTCACAGTCTTTTTCTTGCTTTTCGGATCTTCCAATACTCGGATATCGACTGCTTTCAACACACCGACTGTATATTGATAACGTTTCATCGGCGTGTTGGGAGAGAAGAACTGCGTTGTTTCATCAAACACACCAAGGGAGTATAGTTTTTCAATATTATCTTTCGCCCAATGTTTTGATAGGTCGCGGAATTTTGGGACAATCAATCTTTCAATCTTCGGAACCATCTCTTGGTTCAAATGAACAACCCCTTTTCCTGCACCAAACGGGATGTCATACGAATACTCACTGATCATATTGGATTTGCTGATGACCGCATGTCCACCTGTAAAGCTGGATAGGGAGGGATCATGAGGCTCATATTGCAGCACTTTGGATTTGCTATCGGACACTTTGCTTGAAACAAACGCTTGGCCGCGATTTGTTTCAATCTGGAAATCCATGAATTGGGTTTCGGTAGCGCCCCAGAAGTTCTCATAGCCCATATTGCGCCCGCTCATATGGACGGTAATCATGTTTTCTTTTTTATCTGTTCCAACATGCTTATAGATTTTTCGACCGACGACATTTCCGGAATAGTAGTCGGAAGCGGGGCGGTTATCGCTCACCGCTCCTTGGGAGAACTGATAGTCAGCTAATGTATAGGTCTCTTTGCCGATTGTCACTTTTTCGGAATAGCTTTTGACATCTGTTTGGGATGTCGTTTGTCCTTTGTCTTTCCGTTCATCCACGACTGCCTCATAGACGACGCTTCGTGTCAACTTATGGCCTTCTGGGCTGGTCAGGGTGAAGCGGTATGTATTCGTCAGTTTGTCTTTGTTCAGTTTTTCGGAAACTGTTGCTTTCCCTGAAAACCTAATTGGGTATCCTGTCAGGAAAAATACTTCCTCGTACGTATATTCATTCTTAACGCCGCCGTTATAATCAAGTGGTTTCGCGGCTGCTTGCGGAACGAATAGGAAGAGGGACAAGAGAACTAAGAGGCTGGAGACTAGGTTGCGTTTTTGTAAGATTCCGGTCATAATATTTATTTTTCACCTTTTCCTTATCATTTTATTGTAAATCAAGAAGAGGGAGGGAGGAACTATTCCTCGCCCCCGTGAATGCTGATAAAATCTGTAATTCATAACCTTGCGCGCGGCTCATGTTTTCCAATGAGCGCTGATAATTCCGAAGAAGTGCTCATATAGTCTGTCCAGCGCTGATAACTCCGGAGAACCGCTCATATATTCCAGTCAGCGCTGATAACTCTACACAAGCGCTCATACATTCCAGTCAGCACTAACTTCAGGTGCTATACCATGCCTCAATTCACTAACAAAATCCGACCTTTCACTCTGCTCTCATGAAGGACGTAGATGCGATCTCCTTTTTTCAATTGGGAAGCCGGGATTACTTTTCCATCACGGATCAGGGTGGCTTGTCGGAGGTTCATACTTGAGATTTCAGGCGCCGTTTCCCATGAACCGGTCCATTGGCTGATATTCCGGATCCGGATGTTCTTATTACTAGTAGTAAAGCCATCGAATCTCCCCACGGAAACAAGGGAATCGATTCGCGGACTAGTAATCTTTTTATCAAGCAAATGCGCGGCTACAATATGTCCATCGGCCACATAGAAATAGCCGTATCTTCCATTCACATGGGAAGTATGGAAATCCACGTGTGGGTTGACGATCAACACATCATCTAAAAAGTCCTCAACTGCAGCTGTATCGTTGCTATATGAAAATTGGATGGATGAAGCGTTTGTCCAATCATTTTCCGTCAACTCAAGCACTTCAGTTAATGTCACGTCATACGGAGTCGCATAGTGGATTTTCCCAAAATAAATCTGGTGATTAACGAGATTCGGGCTTTGGAAGCCGTCATTTGTTATATGAACGACATTTGCAAACTCACTCTTCGTCCCGCCTTCCGTCACAACAAACGCTTTACCGCTAGATTGCAGGCTGATCGGATCGATTAATTGACCGTTCCGGATCAGGATAGTGCCGTCGTGGAAAGGGATTTTGCCAATGCGGTCGAATGAAATCCATTTGGCCGATGTATTGACCGCAGTCATCGATTCATAAAAGGTTCGTTCGTTTTTCTTCTTAATAATCATCTTCTCGATAACTTCTTTGCCAAATTGGCTGACGGTGGCAAAATAGACATCGTGATTGGCATAATGCCGAAGCTGGTCTGATTTGATCAGTTGATTGCCGACGTAGATCGGGATGGTTGGGGAATAGCTGTAGAAGCTATTGCTTCTATATGTATTCGGAAACCAACCCCAATTTTTGAAGATCATCTCATCGCGTAGATAAATCCGTTTACTGATCGGATCAATCCGGGAAATCGTTCCTTTGTAAAGCGACTCGACTTTGATCCCTTGAACGATGACTTCGATGGATTCAATGAAATTCGTATCATATTCATCAAAGAGTAGTTTCACCCGGTCGCCTTCATACAAAACGCTAAGGTCCATCAAAGCAGTCCCTTTGAACACTTCGGTTTGGTTTCGAAGATAATACGTTTTTGCTTGCCCGTTATCCAGGCGAATGGACAGGGATGTACCCCTCGGATCCAGTCGGGTCACTGTACCGACGATGGTTTTATCGCGATGCTCGATTTTGGCGGGAGCGGTTCCCGTTTTTCCATGGAGTGTCTTGACACGGCGTAAGTTCACCTCGGCCTCGACTTCCATTCCCAGTTTGAACGCTTCGATTTTTACAGGGACGGTATCGACATAAAGTTTGGCGTATTTATCGATATTCAATGTTGTGGTCCGCCCAGAGTCATTTTTTATTGTGATGCCGGATAGACGTTTTTCGGTCGTATTTTTATCAATTTGCACTTCTTCATAATCCACGCTTACAAAGGTGCCGCTGATCGTGGAACTGGCTTCGGCAGGCTGATGGATGAAAAAAGTCATGATGAATACACTAAACATAGCAAGCAGAATATGTACTTTATTAAACAATGACAACACCTCGGTTATTGTATTTAGGTAATTGGATCAGCACCTTATGGTTTATATATCGGTTAATGTAGTAAGTTTGTTACCCCTAATTCCCCAATCAAAAAATCCCCTGCAAATCAAACGACTTGCAAGGGATTTTCTTATTTACCTTCTAATCTATCGGCAAAGTCTTTCAAAGACATGCCCGAATGGACGCGCTGGCGATTCAGGGAGTAAAGGGAATCCCCTTGGAAGACGTTCCCTTCATCAATAGTATAAGCGCTTGTGATGCCGGATGCCATTAGTGCGCGGACGGCTTGCGGTCCCCGTTTCCCGTAAGGATAGGCATGGGCGGTCACTCTCGATCCGTCTCCTAAAATCTCCTCAATGCTTTGGTTCGCTTGAAGGATGTCCAAGTAAATCGCTTCTTGTGATTCGGATTGAAGATAACTTAAATTGCTTTTCGTATTGAATAAGTGGAACATGTGAGTATGATTCTGATAGGAATACACGTCTTGTGTTCGTATTAAATCTTCTTCCTTCACCATGCCGGGCCGATTGACGCGGCTCGTAATGATGAACGATGTCGCTTGGAAACCGTGTTTCTTCAAGATGGGATAGGCTAAAAGAATGGTCGACTCATAGCCGTCATCAAAAGTGATCAACACGGACTTTTTCGGCAACGTCTTTTTCTTTTGCACCCAAAGCTCCAGGTCCGTTGGCGTAATGGTTGTCCAATGGTTACGCTTTAAATAATCCATCTGCTCTTGAAACTTGGCCACTTCCAATTTGGAAACATTTTGATCCGTTTTTTTGTGGACAATGTCATGGTACATAAGAACGGGGATGCCCGTATCAATTTGTACTTCATTTTTATGAATATATCCTGTGGCGCCGCCGATCATAATTGGAAAGTAATTTCCCTTTTGACGCTGGGCATATAAAACCGTGTTTGGCTGCATACTGCCAATCGCCTTAGCTTTCAATGCAGGTTTATCCAAAATCTGCGCCGCTTTTACCGTTTTGAGCCGGACCGGGTGTGACCCTTTCAAGTTCTGGGGTTCACTGTTCACGGCTACTGCGCGTATTTTGGAAAACTTGACTTCCTCGTTTCCGATGACGGTATGATAAAAACGATCAGATTCCTTGATGGCAGTATGGGTGGTGCCTTTTTGAAAAACAGCAACTTTTTGCTTGTCATTAAACACTGGAGTCGTTTCTGTAATTTTCACCGCTTTCACAGCGGAAGCGTCCGCGAAATTTGGCAAAGCCCATAGACAGAGAATCAACAAAACTACTACTTTTTTCAACTATTTCCGACTCCTTTTTCAAAGACTACAACTTTATCATCATAGTCGGAAAGAGCTAAGAAGGCAACATTGTTTTAAAAGTAGCAGTATAGGACATGCTATTGTGATGACTGAATCGATTGAAAGTGGATATAATCCAAGTCGGAAGTACGGGTCTGCAGTGTAGCATCAGTAAGCAAGAAGCGCCGCCTCATTTCGTTTTCCAGCATTTTGATAAACTCGGGCTGTAGCTTGATGGTCTTTGCTTTGATGTAAGATTCGATTAATAAATCATTCGGCAGATGGATCATACGAAAAATCTCCTTTCAATTCGTCATATTTTATACACATGGCCAATAGAATAGTAGATAACTTCCTTGATCTACCTACAATCTACCAAATAAAAGAAGTAAGAACAACCGTTCTTTTATCCACACGCAGTCGTGGATAACTTGTTCCTTATTTGTTTACATTGTCCACAAACCCATGAGAATGATGCGGGAAAGTGTGAACAAAGTTATCCACAGTTGTGGAAAATGCGAAATTTGTCGAAAAGTTTTTAATTGAATACCGGAAAGATTCACCTTTATTGAATTTTTACAACAGTTGACTTTGAATTTATTGAAAAATGATGTATATTGGTAAAAAGATAAAGAAGCTGACTTACTTAAGCCTGAAGGAGAGTGCTCCTTCATATTTACTTAAGTAAATAACAAGCTGTATTCGATTGTCGAAGAGATGGATTAAGAATAGTCGAATATAGCTTTTTCGTTTGTAGGAGGGGATTTCGTATGGAAGTGATTTATTTGGATCAGCAACATAGGGAATATGATGTAAGCGAGCCGGCCGTTTTGGCTCTTGGTTTTTTTGATGGAGTTCATATCGGGCATAGGTGTCTGATTGAACAGGCTAGGGAGCTTACAAAGCGGGAAGAATTGCAATTGGCGGTTATGACTTTTTATCCGCATCCGAAAGAAGTGTTGGGCGGGCGAAAGTTTGATTATTTGATGTCCTTGGAAGGAAAAATTGAAAAAATGAAAGGGCTTGGGGTCGAGCGGCTGTACATCGTGGAGTTTACGAAAGAGTTTGCCCGACTCAGTCCGGAGCAATTTGTCCAGGACTATATTGTGGACAAGCACGTCAAGCATGTGGTCGCAGGCTTCGACTATACATATGGCCATAGGGGAAAAGGAAATATGGACATGTTGACACAGCTGGGAAAAAACCGATTTGATGTGTCAGTCTTACCGAAAGTGGTGGTAGAGGATAGAAAGATCAGTTCTTCTTATATCCGAGAGCTGCTGACCGAGGGAGAGGTAGATTCCATAAAATTGTATATGGGGAGCGAATATGAAACGCAAGGCATTATAGGTTCCCGGCGAATTATTACAAAGGAAGACCGCTTTAGCTTGCTCGAGTTTGTACCAACCGAGGGAACGATGCTTCCGAAAGAGGGCATGTATCAAATCAAGATGAATGAGAAGTCTGGAATAGCATTTGTCTATTTCAATGAGAAAAATGCAAAAACCGTTGCCGTCAAAATAGAGAATAGCCCTCTCGACAAACTTGAAGGATCTCCGATCACTTTTAAATGGCTGGCATTACTCGAAAGCGGGGAAAGTGTTGCCGAGAAAGAAATTAGTTATAGTTGAATTAACATCAATAAAAAAGCTTCCTGAACTAAAAGGAAGCGCTCGCACTTTTCTGAAGTTTCGATATAATTAATGCGACGCGAAAGAGCCCGACATTAATTTGCTGGCTAATCTATCGAGTGAAAGATACAGTTCTGATCTCTTAAAAGTAGATTAACAACCAGCGGTATGAAGCGATTCGGATTCGAGCCAAGAGCCCGTTTCCTTTGCTTTATGCTGTTGGTTTTTTTGTGTCCATTACTGATCTCATGAGACGGTAACCCAATTGCGAAAACCCTCCCAACGTCAACGTTGGGAGGTTGGTGTTTTTAATTTGGAGTATGGGCAGGTTTTAATATGAATTCATGTTCCTCTCCATAGCCTAAGACAACGACTTGAGTACGATCATAGTCCTTTAATAATTCTTCCAACTCCTGATCTCGGTCTATCATAAACTCAACAATCGGGAATGCGCCCACTAATTGATCCAGCGTTTCAACCGATGCGGCCGTTTCCTTGGACGGGAACGTATGGCTTGGAATTACGAAATCAACATTGAGTAAATTTTTGATGGCATAAGCGGCTTCCCGCTGCCCCATTGTGAAATGACCTGAAGAAGAAAGGATTGCTATAGTCGGCTTGTAGAGCTCTTGAATTAATTTAATGTCGTAGGTAAGGGCGGTGTCGCCGGAATGATAGACGGTATGTCCATCCGTGAATTCAAAGACGTATCCCGCTGCCTCTCCGGCGTATATCGGGGTGCCTTCCGTCTCTCCGTATGAGGAGCTATGTTTTGCCGGAACCATCGTGACAACGGCGTCTTCCAATTGAATGGATCCTCCAAGATTGAGAGGGAAGACGTTCTGGATCCCTTTTTGAAGTAGTATCATCGCCAATTCATATGGGGCCACAACTAGAAGCTCGGGATTGGAATCTATCAGTTTTTGAAGGCCGCTTGTATGATCAAAATGACCATGTGTCAAAAAAACAGTATCAACAGTTTTGAAAAATTCAGCAGTATTATATTGTTGAGGGCAGCCGGGATTCAAATCAAAGAATGGATCGATTAAATAGTTCTTGTTAGTATTACTTTTTAACAAATACATCGCATGTCCGAGTCTTACAATTTTCATTTCTTCGCCTCCTGGAAATTTGGAATATATTGACACTTTAGTGTTTATTTGGAGAACTGTCTAATATAGTCTTGTTCAAAACTAGGTGACTCTCCATAGATACATATTCGAAAACGGGGAGCCAATACAATGAAATAGTTATAATATATAGAAAGGTGTGTGAATATGAGTATATAGAGAGAGAATGATAATATTTGGTCGCTGGATTTGCTCAGCTGCCAAAAGGGACACCCGTCTTTGAATTACAGAAAGTCATTGGTTGTGTGCTTGTCGTTAATTCAAAAACACATATTATGATGAATTGACTATCACCGGCTGGTGCCAAGGGGACGGCTATCGAGTCGGATTTGGAGAAGTGACTGGCAAAGTTCTGCCGACAAAGGTTTTGGAAAAGGTAGAGGGAGTTATCCAGTAAATGATTCGAATGGAACAGGTGGAGGAGAAAAATTCCTTTGCCTGTTTCCTTTTTGCTTGTAAAGCCTAATCTTTTTCCCCCAGCCACTTTAGTGTAAACTAAAGAGGATAGGAGGTTGCGTTTGATGTGGGATCGCATTTTTAACAACTTGGAATTTCAACATATGAGTAATGACCGTAGTTTTGTGGCGCAAGGCAGCAGTTTGGACATCTTGGGCAAAATGAACGATGCATCGGTCGATTTGATATTCGCAGATCCTCCCTATAACATCGGGAAGGACTTCGGGAACAATAAAGATTCTTGGTCGAATGTACATGAATATATTGCATGGTGCAAGCGGTGGATCGATGAATGCTTCCGTGTCCTGAAGCCGACGGGGACGTTTTATTTCATGACGGCGACGCAGCATATGCCCTATTTGGACATTTATGTGAATGAAAATTATCATGTCCTGTCTCGGATTATTTGGACGTACGATAGCTCGGGCGTGCAGTCGAAGAAAATGTTCGGCTCCTTGTACGAACCGATCGTAATGGCGAATAAAAGTGCAAAAGACCGTTATACATTCAATTATGAAGACATATTGGTGGAGGCGAAAACGGGCGCGCAACGGAAATTGATCGACTACCGCAAGACGCCGCCGCAGCCTTATAATACGCAGAAAGTACCTGGCAACGTGTGGGAAATGCCGCGAGTTCGCTATAAAATGGAAGAATATGAAAATCATCCGACGCAAAAGCCGGAAGCTTTGCTGGAGCGGATCATCCGTGCTTCCAGCAATGAAGGCGATGTTGTCTTGGATCCGTTTTCTGGATCGTTCACTACATCAGCTGTTGCTGTCAAATTAGGAAGAAAAGCGATTGGCATTGATTTAAATGAAGACTTTTTTAAAATCGGTATCCGTCGCACCGGCATTGCAGACACGTACGAAGGAGAAGTCTTGCAAAAGGACAAGAGCCGGAAAACGACTAATAAATCAAAAAAAGATCACTCGGACGGTCCGAATGATCCAAAATATATTCAAGGAGCCCTCTTTTGAGAGCTCCTTTTTAGATATGCGGGGTTTCTGTCGAGGGTTCAAATCCCCATTCACTCCAAATTATATTCCACTTTGCATTGCAAAATCAGTTCATCTAGTAGGTCACCGAGTTTGTCCTTCTTAATAGTCGTTTCCAAGTAATCTTTCAGTGTTGGAATCGTAATAATTTCTTCAAAACAGGCAGTGTATTTCACACGGACCGATTCATCGGGGTAGAGGATGTTCGCTTGCTCCATAATCCGCTCTGTCGCCTCTTCCGGCTTCAGCTCCGTTTTGACAACGAAAGTGACGGGGAAATAATTGACCTTCGCGATATCAAGAAAGTATTTTTTGAAATCCAACACTTCGGTCACTTGAAAAATGCGTCCCAACGGCTTCATGATAAAATCGATGCCGCCGTCATTTGCATTTGTCCGGCCAGTTTTATACAGTGTTACCGGAACTTCAGTTAGCGTATCTTTGGATTCCCCGACAATCAGAGTTTTGCCGTCATAGAAAAATTTGGTCAGGCAAAACGAAACGATTTCAAAAATCCGCGCATCGACCATTGGGTTCAATAAGCCGACGATAAAATCATGCGAAGTGGCAGGATCTGTTTTGTAGTTCTCTTTGTGCTGCACGCAAGCGTCGAAAAAAGTGTTGAAGTTCTCCAGTTTCAATTCCACATACCGGTCGATAATGGCCAACACATCTTTCGCTATATGAAGCTCATCTTTTTTTAGCAGTTTTTCATTAATCCAGTAGCGCTTCGTCTCTAAATTTCGGGTGATGGGAACCTCGCCCAACGACGTGAAGAACTTACGGAACTCGTCATTACACCGACTGTTGAGCGCATGATTTTGCAGTTTTTCCCCAAACGGCAATTCACGTTGCCGTTTAAAGGCGTCGCTGAACATCATCCCTTCATAATCCGCATATTTTTTCTTCTCCATGAATCCTTTATCGACGTAGTCTTCTATTAATACGTAGAGGGCATAGAGGTTGGCGAATGAACCACGCGCTTTGCTCGAGGCTTTAACAGATCCTGTTTTTTTCACGAGATATTGAATAAGCGGCATCTCATAGACTTCGCTTGCTCTAGGTCCATACGTTTCATTTACATATTGTTGAATAAAGTTCAATTGAAATCCTTCTTTCTACAAGAAATACCATGTAATTATACCATATGCAGTCTTTAAGAAATTCTGGTAGTATATGTTTTCCTAGGCGTGTCCATGATACAATAAGTGGAAGCTGGAATATAGAAGGGATGGATAACATGGCTGTCAATGTATATCTGACATTCAATGGAAACTGCCGGGAAGCAATCGAGTTCTATGCTGAGGTGTTTGGTACAGAAGAACCGCAAATCATGACATTCGGTGATTCTCCACCGAATCCGGAGTATCCATTGCCTGAAGAAGCAAAGCATTTGGTGATGCATTCGCGTGTTGAAATTTTTGGGACTGTGATCATGTTTTCGGATACGTTCCCTGGTACTCCTTTTACAGTGGGAAATAATATTAGCCTTGCCGTTGTCAGCAAGAATGTGGAAGAATTAACATCCGCTTTTGAGAAGATGAAAGAAGGCGGTACGGTCACGATGGAACTTCAAGAGACATTCTGGAGTAAATGCTACGGTCAAGTGGAAGACAAGTTCGGCATCCTATGGCAATTTAGTCATGATGGAGAAGAGATGGTCATGTAAATAAGTGAACATGGGACTTTTTCGAACGTTGAAAAAGTCCCGTTTTTTATGGAGGGATACAGATGAAGGTACTGATTGCCATCGATTCATTCAAAGGGAGTGTGTCATCGATCGAAGCAAGTAAAGCGATTACCGCGGGGATTCGAAATGTGTATCCCGATGCCGATATCGTATCGCTGCCGCTTGCCGATGGCGGGGAAGGGACGGTGGAGTGTTTGGTTCATGCCACCTCCGGAAAAATGGTGTCTCGAGAAGTGACGGGACCTCTCGGCGAAAAGGTCATGGCGCTGTATGGCATATTGGGAGATGGAAGGACAGCGGTTATTGAAGTGGCGGCAGCGTGTGGACTCCCATTAGTTCCGGAAGGTAAGCGCAATCCGGAGGTTACAACGACATATGGTGTTGGAGAATTGATTCAAGATGCAATAGTAAGGGGATGCCGGGAATTCATTATCGGACTTGGAGGCAGTGCGACGAATGATGCAGGGGTCGGCATGCTGCAGGCGCTGGGCTTCCAGTTCAAGGACGCGGTTGGGAATGAAGTGGAATTCGGGGGACGCATATTACCGGAGATTTGCTCCATCGATCTATCACAAGTCATAAGGGAACTGAACGATTGCACGTTCCGCGTCGCGTGTGACGTGGACAATCCATTATACGGACCGAATGGCGCGGCATTTGTCTATGGTCCGCAGAAAGGGGCATCGGAGAAAGTCGTTCGGAAACTGGATGCGGGGTTGCGCTACTTTGCGGAATTTGTTCAGAAAGAGATTGGACGGGATGTCCATTCATTTGCCGGAGCAGGGGCGGCGGGAGGTCTGGGTGCTGCTTTTTCAGCGTTTTTAAATGGACAACTTGAGCCGGGTATCGAGTTGATTTTTGAAAAAATACATATGGAAGAACAGATAAAAGGTATGGATTTTGTCATAACCGGGGAGGGCAGAATGGATGCCCAGACTTCCATGGGGAAGGTACCATCGGGCGTGGCGCGGCTCGCTGCGCGGTATCACATCCCGGTCATTGCGTTGGTGGGAAGTGTGAGTGGGGATCTTTCAGAATTGCATCAGTCGGGAATGACCTCCTGTTTTCCGATTTTGGATGCTCCCATTTCCTTGGAGGGAGCTATGGAATCCGACCGGACGCTGGCTAATTTGCAGCGCACAGCGGAGCAATTGTTCAGGTTGATTCGATCGGTTAATGGAAAGTGGCAAACATAAAGGTCCGTTCAATAAAAGTTGGCAACTTTCCTCAACTGGTGCATATACATGATGAGGTTGGATGATCAGGGAAAAATTTGAAGAATATTGAAACCTTTTTCCAGCATCCAAGTCTAATGAAATATCACAGAGGAAGGGATGAATTGAGTTGGAAAAAGTATGGATGATGGGGCTGGCATTGTTAGCGGTAGTCTGTTTTTCATTTCAAGGAGCCGGAATGGCCGCTTCGAAACATAATGGGGAGTTGACTCCGGAAAAAGCGGTCGAATTGGCGGCGAACTGGGACGCGACAAAAAGTTTGGTGCAAGCGGGAGGGAATTATAAAGAGGGAGAATATAAATCCTTCACATATAAAGGTACTCCGTACAGATTCATGGCCGGTCATTTGGACCGCCAAAGGGAGTTAATGGCGGAATTGGAAAAGTCACTGACAAAAAAAGGAGCCAAACAATACGTGAAAGACAGCGGGTTCATAAAATACAAAGGGAAAATCGCACAAATCGAAGCGGATGGCGGTTCCTTATTGGAATGGAACAAAGCGAAGGCCAAGGAATTGACTTCATCCAAGAATAAAAAAGTGTTCCAACTTAATGTCCCGATTGCCGGGATGGCTGAAGCAGAAATCTATCAAGTCACTTATGAATATGTAAACAAAACCGGCTGGCGCCTAAGCCAATTGCCGGTCCTTGTCACCAAGTGAGCGGAAAAGAGACTTTGCCGGAATGACGGCAAGGTCTTTTTGGGCGTTGGGAAACTGTCATGGCAAAAGTCCGAACTGTCATGGGGAATCCGCGAACTGTAAGGACAATCTTCGAAACTGTCATGTCCCGGGGAAACTGTCATGGCAAAAGTCTGAACTGTCATGGGGAATCCGCGAACTGTAAGGACAATCTTCGAAACTGTCATGTCCCGGGGAAACTGTCATGGCAAAAGTCTGAACTGTCATGGGGAATCCGCGAACTGTAAGG